>DASZMF010000533.1:0-6378 GCA_035552035.1 Candidatus Angelobacter sp. | reverse complement strand
AAAAAAGGCAGCCGCCTGATAATTGGCTTTGCCGCCGAGACCAATGACGTACTGGCCAATGCGCGCAAGAAGCTGGAAAGCAAGCGGCTGGACGCGATTGTGGTAAATGATGTTTCGCAGCCGGGTATAGGTTTTGACTCAGAGCGCAATGCCGTGACGATCATCACGCATGCCGATGCAGAGACTGTGCCCGAAACCAGCAAGTGGGAAGTGGCGCACCGGGTTTTGGACGCAGTGGTGAAGTTGAAGACTGGGCGAACAACATTGCAGTCGTAAAGCAAAAGGCTTTAAAAACCCTAAAACAAAAGTCTTAGCGTTTGGGTTTAGCGGGGCTCGCGCTCAGGCGGTCCACGGTTTTGCAGGTGCCGTCGCCGCCGGCTTTGGCAATAAAATCTGGGTCAATCAGATCATTTGACCGTCCCGCATATGGTGCCACTGAAATGCACCGGCAACCCGCATCCGCCAGCGAAACATTTTTTAGAACATATTCCGACGAGATGGAATTGACCAGCATTTGCTGCGAGGTCATGGGCTGACTATCGAGCGAGTAAGAATCTTTCACCGAGTAGCCGAGGCCACTGAAAGCGGGATAGATCCCATAGTTGTTTTGCAGCCATTGCGCGAGCGGGATGTGATCATTGTCATAGAGCATTGCTGCATAACTCAGGGTATGGGCCAGCGCCGGAGGAACCTTGGTGACGGCGTGATCAGTGAAGCCCTTGGCATAGCATGCCATCTGCGTGGCGGTATCTTTGGGTGCGTCACACGCGCCAGGTGGCAAAGGAACGTCACGCTGCACGGCCGAAAATATATTGGGCCAGGTGGCAAGCACGGCATCGACGGTTTCAGGATTCGTGGGGCGGCAGCGCATGGCGACCAGAGTGTTCTGGTCATTGTTGGCCAGGCCGGAATAGTAGGGCATCTCTGCGAGCTTGAGCGGCGGCAAGTAAAGCACGGTGGCGGTGGTGAAGGCGCGCAAGGCTCCGGGCCGCGAGAGGCTGGTAACGGCCACGCCGGCGGGAAGAAAGCTGACACGCAGGTAATCTCCAGGCAGGGACTCACGCACTGAGTTGAAAACTATGACGGGAGCTTGCGTTGAGTTCGCCGCGCCAGTGCGATGAACGGCGCAGCCAGATAACAAGATCACAGCGGAGCAGGCAACAAAGAATGCAGAGCGCATGGAAGCCTCTTCAGGGAAGAAATATTTTGTTCTCGAGGAAAATTGAACTCGCTACAGTTGGAGTTCCTTATCATCATCACTCGCTCAACTGGAATGCGTCAACGGGAGAGTCGAAACTTTATAATTAGATAGTTTTAAGGAGAAATGTTCCGAGGCATTTACATCCTGCGTGTGAACATTTATTTTGCCGTATGCCCAAATCGCTTGATCCGGAGACCCGAAAGCAACTTGCCGCGCGCGTGAGCTATTACCGCGAGATGGGTATATACGATTTTTACCGACGGCCGGTGGCAGAAGGCGCTGAACTGATTTTGCACACAGAGGTTGAGAGTTCACCTGTAGAAACTATGTCTCCAGCAAAAAAAGAAAGCCCAGCAAATATGGTCCCAGCAAAAGTAGCGGCTGCGGCTAAAACGGCGGTTCCCGCAATATCACCCACGCTGGCTGCACTGCCGATGATTGGCGACAAGCCGGCGGCGTTGAAGCTGATCCGCGAAGATATTGGCGATTGCACGCGATGCCGTCTGCACAAGGGCCGCACGAACCTGGTGTTCGGCGTAGGCAATGTGAATGCCGACCTGATGTTTGTGGGCGAGGGCCCGGGCGCGGACGAAGACGCAAAGGGCGAACCGTTTGTCGGTCGTGCGGGACAGCTTTTGAATAACATGATTTCTGCCATGGGCATTCAGCGGGAAGATGTTTACATTGCGAACGTGGTGAAGTGCCGGCCGCCGAGCAATCGCACACCGGAAAAAGATGAGTGCGATACCTGCTCGCCTTTCCTGATGCGGCAGATTGATGTGGTTCAGCCAAAAGTGATTGTGGCGCTGGGGGCGGTGGCTGCCAAGAACCTGCTGGCTGTCAGCGATTCCATGGCTAACCTGCGCGGACGCTGGTATGACTTTAGAGAGTCCAAGCTGGCTGTGACGTATCACCCGGCTTATCTGTTGCGCGATCCGCGGCAGAAAAAAGAAACGTGGAAAGATTTGCAGATGGTGATGAAGTACCTGGGGATGAAACCGCCAGCGGCCAAAGCGGATCCAGATCCAGAGTGATTTGCGGCTGGCAGATAAAGCGAGATGAAGTCTCCTCCATCCCGCTCTCTAAATCCGGGGGTTAAACCGTATTGATATTGCCGTTGACTCCGCTGGGAAAGAATCCGCCGTGGGTGGTGCCAGTGGCCGAACTTGCGAACACAATGGATAGAACCTGTGAGGGCGTTCGCTTGATGGCCAGAGCATTTGCGTCGACATTGAAATAAGTGCTGGGCGCTGCTGGAGGCTTGTCCTGCGAATCGGTGGCCGGGACAGTGACTCCCGCCTGAATTACTTTAAGCCGCAAAGCGCCGGTATGCAGAGCTTCTGTGGCCAGGATTTGCGCGGCCACCTGAAGGTTATTGTTCGAGAGCAGAGTGGCTGCTCCGGCGTAAGCGCTGACGCCGGTATCTTCAAACGCGCGGGCCAGGGTGAGAAACTGTGCGTCATTGGCGAATCCAACGCCCAGCGCGTTGAGGTTGATGGCTGGTTTAGGCACTGCGCCTGCACCGAGCGCACTGCGTAGAAAGCGCACGTGAGCGAGTTCGTCAGAGGCAATTTCTGCCGCGATTTGCGCCAGAGCTGAGTCAGTGAAAGTAACTTGCGCGCCGCCGGTGGTTGGTCCGGTTGCAGCGCCGGTGTCGGCTGCGCTGAGGCCGGAGCCGGTGGTGGCAATCAGGTAAAACTCTGCTTCAAGATATTCAAGGTTGAGAGCGAAGTTGAGCACATCGGTTTCTGGGACGGTAGCTGCGCTGACAGTGCTTCCGCCACAGCCGGACAAAATTTGAGATCCGGCAACGGCCACGCCGGTAAGGGCCATATTGCGAATAAAGTTTCTGCGATTGAAGCCACGTTGTTCACGAACTTTTTCCAGCTCTTCGACCAAAGCTGGTCCACTCGATTGATCTTTCGTTACTATTGGACTTGGCATTGAGTTCCTCCGTTGCGAGATGGATGAGAACCTGTAAAGCCGAGATGTGAAGCAAAGTGGGTGTGTCGCCAGATAGCATCTGGTGGCGCATCTCTCAACTCATTACTGCTGCGCGGCCTTGCATTAGCTCAATATTCTTGCCAATTTGCATCTGCGCTTTTTCACTGCGAATCTCTGCACGCTTCTCTTGCAGTTGCTGAAAGAGAGTGTCTTCTTCCAACAGTAATCGTTCCAGCCTGGTGAGCGATTCATTGCCGGAAGCGAGAGCGGATGACTCCATATAGCTGGCAGCCCTGCCGGAGTTGCTGGCGCTGGAGTTCTGCGTGAACGATTGCAGCCAGTCGTCGAGCTGGGCGTCAAAGGCCATTACGGAGTGGCTCTCTCTGCCGGCTGGGCGATGAATGGGCAGACTCAACTCACGTTCCCAGCGTTGAACGGTGCGTCTGCTGTGGCCAAGGTAAGAGGCAATTTCTTTCCAAGAACTGAGGATTTTTTGCGGCATTAGGTGACGGAGCCCCGGAATCATTTCTTCTTTGCTTTGAGTACGGATTCGGTGAGTATTCAGATTGTAGAAATTATGTTCAATGCAGAGTTCCTGCGCTGGGATTAAGGTGGCAGCAGAGCAGGTTACGGTACCGCTGTTTCTTCCCTTACAATCAAAGTACTGATGCCCACTTTTTGTGACGTAGCTCTGCCAGTCCCGCTGGACATGGTGTTTACCTACAAGCTTGCCGACCGCGAGCCGGTGGTGGGTGGGCGTGTGCTGGTTCCTTTTCGGGCAGAGCGGCTTTCCGGCGTGGTGACGGCCTTGCATGATCGCGAGCCCTCCATGAAAGCCAAGACCGTGCTCCAGGTTTTGGATACCGAGCCTGTGCTGGACGAAGGCTTGATGAAGCTGGGGCACTGGATCTCGCAATATTACCTGGCTCCGATTGGCGATGTTTTCCGCGGCATGCTGCCGCTGGCAGCCGAGATTAAGAAGGCGCGGATTTATCGCATGACTGAAGTTGGCTATGAAGCGCTGCATGCTTCGGCGAATGTTGGTTCTTCCCGCCGATCCAAACAAGATATTGACACGCAGATGATTGAGTATGCGGTACTGGATTATTTGTCGATGTCTGACGATGCGCTGGAAGGCACGATACGCTCGGCGACGGGCGCGAATCGCGAGGTGCTGAATCTGCTGCTGCGCAAGAAATGGATTGCGCGCGAGGATGCGTCTTCCGTCCGCGACGCGCAACGCACGGTGCAGGTTGCGGTGCTGAAAGAGCCGGCTGCGGAAAAGCCGGGCAAGCTGAATGAAAACCAGCAGAAAATTGTGGCGATGTTGCAGCAGAGTTCTGGCCGAGCGCTGGTGGAGCAGTTGCGCACGCTGGATATCCCGCGCACAACTTTGGCGACGCTGGTGAAGCGCGGCATGGTTGAACTGGTGGAAGAGCCGGCTGATTTCATTATCAGCAGCATGAAGAAGCGTGGCCCATCGCACCTGGATTTTATTTTCAATGCAGAGCAGAAAGCGGCGCTGACGACGATTCGAATCTCGGCAGACGAGCAGAAGTTTTCTGTGTCGCTGCTGCACGGTGTGACGGGCTCGGGCAAGACCGCGGTTTATCTGGCGGCCATGCAGTCCGTGCTGGAGTCTGGACGGTCGGCAATTCTGCTGGTTCCTGAAATTGGACTTACGCCGGCAGCGGCGGCAAATCTGCATCAGGTATTTGGCGACGAAGTGGCCATTCTGCACTCGGCGCTTTCCGCGGACGAGCGTGCGGAGCAGTGGCACAGAATTCGTCGCGGTGAAGCGCGGATTGTTGTGGGCACGCGTTCTGCGGTATTCGCGCCGGTAGCGAATCTTGCATTGATAGTCGTCGATGAAGAACATGACAGTTCTTACAAGCAGGAAGAAACGCCGCGTTACAACGGACGCGATGTTGCGGTGATGCGCGGCAAGTTGACTGGCGCTGCGGTGGTGCTGGCGTCGGCGACGCCCTCGATTGAGTCTTACCACAATGCGGAAGCAGGGAAGTATCGGCTGATCCAACTCAAGGGGCGCGTGGAGCGGCGTCCGCTGCCTGAAGTTGAGCTGGTGGATATGCGGGCAGAATTTCAGCAGACGGGCGAAGACCAGATATTCGCGCGGCAGCTGATTCTGGAAGTGACTGACCGGCTGGCGCGTGGCGAGCAGGCCATGGTGCTGCTCAATCGGCGCGGATATTCTTCCGTGGTGCTTTGCCGGAGTTGCGGCGAAACGTTGCAGTGCAAGAACTGCACCATCGCCATGACGTTTCATAAATCCGCGCACAGAATGGAATGCCACTACTGCAATTATCGGCAGGCGGTTCCGAAGCTCTGCCCTAAGTGCAACAGCGAGCACATCTTTTTTCTTGGCACAGGATCGGAGAAGGTGGAAGAACGTTTGCACGCGGCGTTTCCGCAGGCGCGTATCGGACGGCTGGACCGCGATACCGTACGCAATCGCCATGACTTTGAGCGCGTGTTGAACCAGTTTCATTCCGGCGAGATCAATCTGCTGGTGGGAACGCAGATGATCGCCAAGGGGCATGATGTTCACGGCGTAACTCTGGTGGGAGTTGTGGGCGCGGATTATGCGCTGGGCTTTCCTGACTTCCGCGCCGCTGAACGCACGTTTCAATTGCTCACACAAGTTGCCGGACGCGCTGGCCGCGGCGAAACGCCGGGCAAAGTGGTGCTGCAGACTTACCATCCTGACCACTATGCGGTGCAGTTTGCGCAGCAGCACGATTACATGGGCTTTTACGAGAAGGAAATACGCTTCCGCAAATGGATGCATTATCCGCCGTTCAGCTCGCTGGCCAACGTGCTGGTACGCAGTGACAAGCTGGAGCAAACGCTGCGCTGGACTGGACTGCTGGGCAAATGGTTTGAATCCACGCGCAATGAAGGTGTGCGCGTTCTTGGGCCATCCGTTGCGCCGATCATGCGGCTGAAGCGTGACTATCGTTATCACTTTATCCTGAAAGCGGCGAGCCGTGAGAAACTCAACAGCTCGCTTAGAAGAATGCTGGCTTTTGCCGACAGCGAAAAAATTCCTCGCACCAACGTGATTGTGGATGTGGACGCTCTATCGCTGCTGTAACGGGTGCGTCTGCTGCGGCGATGGATGGCGATAGTCATCGATTATTTTTGCCAGGCCCTGGTCTCCCAGTGGCGCTGGCGTGAGCGTAAGTATGAGCATGATCAGCGCAAAAATCGCC
>DASZMF010000532.1:0-2172 GCA_035552035.1 Candidatus Angelobacter sp. | reverse complement strand
TCCAGCGGCTCGATGAAGACAGTCTGTCCGCTGGAGCTTGCGCCGTGCACCACGCCGCTCACGCGCCGGCGCTGCTCGGTTTTTACCGGGATGACAAAACGCTCACCGCGAATGGTGACCAGGTCGTCCTGCGCCGCGCCGCCTTCAGAGAGCCTGCGCAGATAGCCGCGCAGCGATTCCTGAATCGTCCGCTTCTGTCTTTCCACTTCACGGCGGATGCGTGAGAGTTCAGCCGATGCGCGATCATCAAGCGTGCCGTCCGGTTGAATCTTGTTGCCGAAGAAGCGGAGCAGAGGCGCGAAGTCAGCAATCTGCTCAGTGAGTTCCAGCATACCCAGCCAGTGCGGCTTGACCGACTCTGCCGGATGGATGGCCACCTCGCGCCATTCAGAGGCTTTGTCCACGAGCAGGACGAGGTCGCGAATTTCGTCAATCTCAAGGGCTGCGCCGGGAATGCGTGCTTTGGCCAGAAGATTGTGCGCGTCAAAGAGTCCGGCAAAGTCAAAGCGTCCGCCGGCGGAATAAAAGCGGCGGGTTTCGTCGGCCAGCTGCTGCTGATGGTTGATCCATGTGCGATCGAGCGAGGGTTCCAGCTGCGCCACGCGCGCCTTGCCCAGCGGCGAGCTGACATAAAAACCCAGAACGTCACGAAAGTGATCAAATTCCAGGACGCGGGATGAAGAATGCTGGAGCGGCGAGGGAACCATGCAGAATCAATGGTAGCGCATTCGCAAGACATACACACATTCGTCAGAATGGCAGATTATTGGCTGAGATCACAATCCTAATTCCCTCACATCTTCCTCGTCATAGCCAAGCCAGTGAGCAACTTCGTGCCAGACTGTTTGTTTCACTTGGCTGCGCAGGTCTCGTTGGTCCCTCTTTGAATATCGTATGAGGGGACCTTGAAATATAAAAATTAGATCAGGAGTTCTCTGCAGGTTCTGATATTCGCGTTTGTTCCGAGGCATACCAAGAAACATTCCCAGCGGTCCATCGTGCGGGCGGGGCTTAATCCCTTCTAAATAACCCTCCGGAGGCTCATCAACAACCTGTATACCGGGAAAATCTGGCAAGTCCTTGATCATCTGCGGCAGTGTAGTGTACGCCCACTCCACAATATCTTCGAAGGTTTCTGAGCCTGTGGCTTCCTGTATTAGAGCAGGGTTTGCTCTGGAGGTATCACTGCCTACTGGGGCGACTTCAAGAGCAGAGTCATTACCCATTTTGCGAATAGCAGCCACCCGGTCATATAGCTCTGCTGCTTCTGGAGTAAGATCGCTGCGTCTCAACCGGGCGAAATCCGTAGCGGACATAATCGAATAATCGTTCTCGAGTTTTCTCAGATCAATCTCGAACGCCAAGCCGCCCCCCAATTCACATCTTGAAACCACTGCGAGCCCTGCACTCCTTATTCAAACCACTCCCGTGCTGGATAGTGATAGCTGAGCCGCAAACGTTACAAAACACATTCCTGAAAACGGTATGGTAGCAACACACGGAAAGACCTTTGGCAAAGGATTCAGGGACATAATATGCTTTATTTCCGGCCAAAATGTGGTTTAAATGGCGCCATGCAAGTTTAATGGCAGCGCGTTCGTAAGATCATGCATTGCTAAAATTGGGAAGAACAGAGCAGCAGGCACAAAACACAGGGAGAGTCCATGGAGATCCACGCGCCAGATAAGCCAATTCATTCCAAGAGAGAATTTTTGTTTCACATGTTTACGGTGGTGCTGGGCATTCTGATTGCTCTGGCCATGGAAGGTGGAGTGGAATGGTTCCATCATCATGCGCTGGTGCGCGAGGCACGGGAGAATATTCTGGCGGAGGTCCGTAAAAACAAGGAAACCGTGGACGAGTCAATTCAGGAGATCCATAAGGCGGAAGCGGACCTGGACCATATTATTGATTTAATGCACAAGGTGGAACGCGACCGCAGCGCGATCAAAAACCAGAGCATGCATTTTGGGGTAACGATGCACGATCTTTATTCCACGGCGTGGCAAACGGCCACTACCAGCGGCGCGGTGACTTATATGAAGTATGACGAGTTGATCCAATATACGGACCTGTATCTCACGCAGCAGGCATTTACTTCCTTGCAGGAGCAAGCGCTGAACCGGATGATTGAGGGTGGCTCACTGATTGAAGTAACCATGAAAGAAGACG
>DASZMF010000531.1:0-14695 GCA_035552035.1 Candidatus Angelobacter sp. | reverse complement strand
GGCGCAAAACGATGCTGCTATCGAAAAAGCAAAGTCTGCCTGCGGCCCTGGCCAAGTCCACTTTGACGTGGATGCCACCAATTACACTGAATCCATTGCTCAGACAACCAGCGGCAAGGCATATGTCTATGTGATTGCGCAAAGCAATAATACTGTTCGTATCGGACTGAACGGGGTCTGGGTAGGTGCCGTTGAAGGCGACTCGCATGTGTCATTCCCCCGTCGATCCCGGTGAGCAACATGTGTGCACCAGTTGGCAATCTTTTTTTTCAAAAGGAAATACCGCGGTCGGACTTTCCAGCTTTATCGCCGAAGCCGGCAAGATTTACTACTTCAGGGTGCGCGCCACAAGCCAGGGTGACAACGCTTTTCTTCTGGATATGGAACCAGTCAATAATGACCAGGGAAGCTATATGGTTTTGAAGACTAAAATCAGCGACTGGCACGCAAGGAAATGAAGCCATGAAGAAAATGTTGATTCGCACGATTCGCATGATTTGCGTACATTCGCGCAGATTCGCGGCTAAGTTTTTTCCTATCAGCGCCTATCTGCGCAAACCTGTCCCGGCTTGCCGTGGATCAGCGGCAAAAATAATTAATGCCTACCGACTGCTCGCCTCAACGCCTGTGCCAGCTCTGTCGCCTCGTCATGCAGTATCCTTTCTCCCACGCGAAACTGCCGGCTCTGCGCGCTGAATTCCACTCGATTTCCTCCGTGCCAGGGTGTAATGGCCTTTACGTCAAAAATCTCTTCTGTCGGGATATCCAATGCGCCGTTGAACCATAGGACTTTCCATGTCCATCGCAGCAGACCGTCCCGGACCACGATTTCTTCAACGCCAAACGCTTGCCACAGTGAAATCCAGAGAGCGATTAGATATGCGCCAAACAGCAGCGCCAGCAGAGGCAAAAGGTAGAACGCGATTGTTGGCCAATGTGTGTGCCGAAACGGTGTAATCAAACTCGGAGCAAGTAGTACCACGACGGCCGAAGCCACTGCCGCTCCTGAAACTCCTGGACTACTAACGTTGCTATGCGCAATCTTGATCCGCAGATTCCCGTGTGCGTTGGTAATGGCAACGCGCCGCCGCAGATGATGAAAGATCATCACCTCTGTAATCTACTAAAGAGCCGTTGCTTCCCGCCATCGCTTCGTCCTGATTCAACTTTGTGCGAATTCGCGTTATTTCGCGTAAATTCGCGGCTCAATTTCCTGATCAGCGTCTATCTGCGTAAACCTGTCCCGACTTGCCGTAAATCAGCGGCGTAATTTGGTATATCCTGAGTTTGCAATGAAAATTGAGACCCGCGCCGTCCATGCCGGACGCAAGCCTGAAGCCGGTACCCGTGATGTAACCCCAGCCATCCATCTTTCCACCACCTTTGAAAAAGCTGATGATGGCACTCTGCCTGGCGGGTTTCTGTACTCGCGCGCCAACAATCCCAACCGCGCTGCCCTGGAAGAAGCTTTGACCTCGCTGGAAGAAGGCGCTGCAACGCTGGCGTTTGCCTCCGGCAACGCAGCCACGCTCGGGCTGCTGCATGCCTTTGCGCCCGGCGACCACATCATCGCCGGTGAAGACGTTTTTTATGGCACAGCCATTTTGCTCAAAAGCCTGCTGGAAAACTGGGGACTCAAATATTCGCTGGTCAACATGCAGGATCCGGCGGCCGTGGAGCGCGCCGTCACCCCGCAGACAAAACTCATCTGGGTTGAAACGCCATCGAATCCCTTACTCAATGTCACCGATATTCGCGCCATGGCGGCCATCGCCAGGAAATCCGGCGCGCTGCTGGCCTGTGACAACACCTGGGCCACGCCGCTGCTTCAACTTCCGCTTAAACTCGGCGCAGACGTAGTAATGCATTCCGTCACCAAATATCTTTCCGGCCATAGTGACGTGGTCAGCGGTGCTTTGATTTTCAAGGAAGCGAATGCATTCTTCGAAAAAGTCCGCAGCATACAGCGCGACGGCGGCTCCATCCCCTCGCCTTTCGAATGCTGGCTGGCCCTGCGCGGCCTGCAGACCTTTCCCTATCGCGTCCGCGCCCAGACGCAAAGCGCGCGGCAGATCGCAGAATTTCTGGCTGACCAATCCCAAACCAAATCAAAGATTGAAGCCGTCCACTATCCCGGGCTCGCCAGCCACCCCGGACACCAAATCGCTGCGTCGCAAATGTCCGGCTTTGGCGGCATGCTCTCCATCCAGGTCAAAGGCGGACAGGCAGAAGCCTTCAAACTAGCCGCCGGCGTAAAGATCTTCACCCACGCCACCAGCCTCGGCGGCCCGCATAGTCTCATCGAGCATCGCGCGTCAGTGGAAGGTGTGCACACGCATAGCCCGGCAAATCTGCTGCGCCTATCAATTGGCCTGGAACACCCGGACGACTTGATTGAGGACCTGGAGCAGGCGCTTACAACCATCCCGAAGCGTTAGCGAGGGATCCCTATAGCCACGAATAATTTCAGGTGCAAATTGAGTTCAAAAACAGGTTAGCCGCAGATTTTCGCGCTGATCAGAAAAAATCAGCCGCGAATTTCGCGAACAAACACGAATTATTTTACGGGTGGTTTGTTCTAAAGCATTTTCTAGGAAGCCGCTCTAGAATTAGACTTCACAGGGCGAATGCGCAATGCGGAACAAACTTTCGTCGTACTGCTCAAGCACCGGCACAGCGAGAAAAAACCAGCAATAATTTGGTTGTATTTTAAAAATTCGCGTTCATTCGAGAAATTCGCGGCTAAGTCTTTTTCCTGATCTGCGGCTATCAGCGCAAATCTGCGGCAAAAAAAGATTTTCAGAAACTAATCACCCAGCACCGGCTGCGGTTTCTGTTGAACGCCTCGCATGCGTGCCCACCACAGCCGTATGCGGTCCATATAGAGATAGATCACTGGAGTGGTAAACAGCGTAAGCGCCTGGCTTACAATCAGTCCACCCACAATCGCGATGCCCAGCGGACGCCTCAACTCAGCGCCGGTTCCACCGCCCAGAGCCAGCGGCAGGCCGCCCAGCAAAGCGGCCATGGTGGTCATCATGATCGGGCGGAAGCGCAGCATGCATGCCTTGAAGATTGCTTCTTCGGGCGCCATGCCGTCGCGCCGCGTGGCTACTACCGCAAAGTCGATCATCAGGATGGCATTTTTCTTCACAATGCCAATCAGCAAAATAATACCTATCAGCGCGATCACGTTCAGGTCGTTGCCCGTGAGCATAATCGCCAGAATCGCGCCCACGCCGGCCGAGGGCAGGGTGGAAAGAATCGTAATCGGATGAATCACGCTCTCATAGAGCATGCCCAGCACAATATAAACCGTGACCAGCGCGGCCAGAATCAGCCAGGGCTGGCTCTGTGCTGAATCTTTAAATGCCGCAGCCGTTCCCTGGAAGCTGCCTTGAATGCCTGCCGGTACGCCCAGATCGCGCATCCCTGTCTCAACTACTTTTGCGGCGTTGCCCAGCGGCACGCCCAGCGCAAGATTGAATGAGATGGTCACCGCCGGATAAAAGCCCTGATGGTTCACCTGCAGCGCGGTGCTTGACGGCCGATATCTGGCAAATGATGAGAGAGGAACCTCAACTCCCGCCGCCGACTTTACGTAAGTATTTTTGAGCGCGTCCGTGCCCGGCAGCAAGTTAGGATCAACTTCCATCACCACGTGATATTGATTCAGCGGCAGGTACATGGTGGATACCTGTGCCTGCCCAAATGAGCTATAAAGCGCGCTATCAATCTGCGCGGACGAAACGCCCAGCCGCGAAGCCGTGTCACGGTCCACCACCACGTCGGCGGCCAGCCCTTTGTCCTGCTGGTCAGTATTCACGTCGCGCAGTTCAGGTAATGTGCGCAGCTTTTCCAGGATGCGCGGCGCCCAGTAGTTAAGCTCCTGCAGATCTTCTGACTGGATGGTGTACTGAAATTGCGCGTTGGAAAAACGTCCGCCAATGTTCAGGTCCTGCGTGGCGGTAAGAAACAGCGTTGCGCCGGGAATCACGGCCAGCTTGCTGCGCAGCCGGTTGATGATCTGGTCTGCCGTGGTATTTTTGCGCTCATTCGGCTGCTTCAGCACAATGAACATGCGTCCGCTGTTGGAGCTGCCCTGGCCGCCGGAGAATGCCACCGCGTTATTCACGCCCGGATCTTTCAGGACGATCTGCACATACTGTTGCATCTTCGTCCGCATGGCAGGGAAGGAAATATCCTGTTCGGCGATCACCGAGCCGCCCAGCCGTCCCGTGTCCTGCTGCGGGAAGAAACCTTTGGGTGCAATCACATAAAGATAAATGCTGAGAAACGCCGTGAGAATCGTAATGACCAGCGTCGTTACCTGATGGCGCAAAACCCAGCCCAGGCCGCCGCGATAGACACGCAGCATCCAGTCAAACACAGCTTCGCTCGCGCGATACCAGCGTCCATGTTCTTTCGCTTCCGCGCGTAAAAACTTGGCGCACAGCATGGGCGTTAAAGTGAGTGACACCACCAGTGACACGCCAATGGCGGTGCTCAGCACCACGGCAAATTCGCGGAAGAGCCGTCCCACTAATCCCTGCATCAGCAAAATGGGAATGAAGACGGCAACCAGTGACGTGCTCATGGAAAGCACAGTGAAGCCGATTTCTCTCGCGCCGCGAAACGCCGCCTGCACCGGCCCCATTCCTTGTTCCATGAAGCGCGTAATGTCTTCAATCACCACAATCGCATCGTCCACCACAAATCCGGTGGAGATGGCCAGCGCCATGAGCGAAAGATTATCAATGCTGTAGTCCAGCAGGTACATCACGCCAAAAGTGCCGATCAATGACAACGGCACCGCCACGCTGGGAATTAAAGTGGCGCGCAGGTTGCGCAGAAAAACAAAAACCACCAGCACCACCAGGACAATGGAAATAATCAGCGTGATCTGAATATCTGCGACCGACGCGCGGATCGTCGTGGTGCGGTCCAGCGCAACTTCCAGCTTGATGCCCGCTGGAATAGAGGCTTGCAGCTGCGGCAGCAAAGCTTTCACGCGGTCCACGGCGTCAATAATATTTGCGCCGGGTTGGCGGAAGACAATCAGCAGCACCGCCGGCTTGCCATTGGCGACGCCGGTATTGCGTATGTCTTCCACTGAGTCTTCAACGGTAGCTATGTCCTGCAGCCGCACTACGCCGTTGGCATTGCCCGCGACGATAATATTCTTGTAATCGTCAGCCTTAAAAATCTGATCATTGTCTGTGATCTGCCAGGCATTGTTGGTGCTTTCAAACTGGCCTTTGGGCTTGTTGGCATTCGCGGCCGCCAGCGCGTTTTGTACCTGCTCCACGCCCACGCCCAGTTTGTTGAGCAGCGTAGGATTAATTTCCGCGCGCACGGCCGGCTTGGCGCTGCCACCTACAAAGACCTGTCCAATGCCCGGCACCTGCGAAAGTTTTTGCGCCAGCACCGAATCGCCCACGTCATACATGCGCGCCTTGGGAATACTGTCTGAGGTCATGGACAGAATCATGATCGGCGCGTCCGCCGGATTTACCTTGCGCCAGTTCGGACGCGTCGGCAGATTTTGCGGCAGCTGTCCCAGCGCTGCGTTGATGGACGCTTGCACGTCGCGCGCCGCAGCATCAATGTTGCGTGAGAGATCAAACTGAAGCGTAATATTTGTGGACCCAAGCTGGCTGGTGGAGGTCATCTGGTTGACCCCGGCAATGCGTCCAAACTGGCGCTCCAGCGGCGTGGCCACAGAAGACGCCATGGTCTCCGGGCTTGCTCCGGGCAGCCCCGCGCTCACGCTGATCACCGGATACTCAACCTGCGGAATCGGCGCCACCGGCAAGCGCGTGTACGAGAGAACGCCAGCCATCAGCACGCCCAGCGCAAGCAATGACGTAGCTACAGGCCGCCGGATAAATGGAGCGGAAATATTCATGCTCTTCTCAGTCCGCTCCTACAGTTTCTTCCACTGGAATCTCATTGCCCACCTTGAAGCGTGAGAACTTGCTGGCCAGCTTGTCAAACCATATATAAATCACCGGAGTGGTGTAGAGCGTGAACGCCTGGCTCAGTAACAGTCCGCCAATAATCGTAATGCCCAGCGGATGCCGCAGCTCTGATCCGGTGCCGCGCCCAAAAGCCAGCGGCACTGCGCCCAGCAGAGCGGCCATAGTGGTCATCATGATCGGGCGGAAACGCAGCAGGCTGGCCTGATAGATAGCTTCTTCCGGCGGCTTGCCTTCTTTGCGCTCAGCTACCAGCGCAAAATCGATCATCATAATGGCATTCTTTTTTACAATGCCGATCAGCAAAATAATTCCTATAAGCGCGACGACCGTAAGGTCATTACGCGTGATAATCATGGCCAGAATCGCGCCAACGCCGGCTGAGGGCAGCGTGGAAAGAATGGTTATCGGGTGAATGTAGCTCTCGTACAAAACGCCCAGCACAATGTAAACGGTAACCAGTGCGGCCAGAATCAGCCATGGCTCTGACGCCAGCGAATTCTGGAACGCCGCCGCTGTTCCCTGGAAGCTGGCGTGTATGCTCGCCGGCATTCCCATGTCCTGCTCAACCTGCGCAATTACCTTTGTCGCTTTGCCCAGCGACTCTCCCGGCGCAAGATTGAATGACAGCGTCACAACAGGGAACTGGCCCTGATGATTAATCGCCAGCGGCGCGGGAGAAGTTACAAAGTGGCTGAACGTTGAAAGCGGAACCTGCTGCCCGCTGACCGACTTTACATAGATATGGCTGAGGTCGCTCGGATCATTCTGAAACTGGCTTCCCACTTCAAGCACCACATGGTACTGATTCAGCTGCGTAAAGATGGTTGAGACCTGGCGCTGGCCAAAGGCGTCGTAGAGTGTGTCGTCAATATTCTGGGGCAGGATGCCGAAGCGCGCGGCGGTATCGCGGTCAATCACCAGATCAGCTTTCAGGCCGCCATTTTGCTGGTCGCTGGCCACGTCGCGCAGCTCGGGCTGTTTGCGCAACTGTGCCAGAATGCGCGATGACCAATCATTCAGCTCGTTCGCGTCAGCGTCTTCCAGAGAATACTGAAACTGCGTGCGGCTCACGCGATCTTCCACCGTGAGGTCCTGCACCGGCTGCATGTATAAGGTAATGCCCTCCACTTTTGCCAGCTCCGGCTGCAGGCGGCGGATAATATCTGAAGCGTTCGTGTCCCGGTCTTCATGCGGCTTCAGGTTAATCTGGATGCGTCCGCTGTTTTGCGTGGTGTTGGTGCCATCAATGCCGATAAACGATGACAGGCTGGCCACGTCAGGATCATTGAGAATCGCCTTCGCCAGTTGCTGCTGGCGCTGCGCCATGGAGGTGAAAGAGACATTCTCCGGGCCTTCAGAAATTCCCAGGATCACGCCTGTATCTTGAACGGGGAAAAATCCTTTGGGCACCAGCACATATAAATAGACCGTCAAGGCCAGCGCGCCCACGGTTGCCAGCAAAGTGGCTGTCTGGTGTTTCAAAACCCACCGTAGCGTCACGCCGTAATATTCAATCACGCGCTCGTAGGCCCGCTCTGAAGCCATGTACATGCGGCCGTGCTTAACGTTCTTGGGATTCTTGAGCAGCCGCGCGGCCATCATGGGCGTGAGTGAAAGCGAGACCAGCGCGGAAATCACAATGGTCACGGCCAGCGTTACGGCAAATTCGCGGAAGAGGCGGCCCACAATGTCGCCCATGAAGAGCAGCGGAATTAAAACGGCGATCAGCGAAACCGTAAGCGAGATAATCGTAAAACCAATTTGCCCCGCGCCCAGCAGCGCGGCTTCCATTGGCGGATGTCCTTCTTCCAGATAGCGATCGATATTTTCGATCATCACAATGGCGTCATCCACCACAAAGCCAGTGGAAATGGTGAGCGCCATCAGCGAGAGATTGTCCAGGCTGTAGCCCAGCAGATACATCACGGCAAATGTGCCGACGATAGAGAGCGGCACAGCCACGCTGGGAATAATGGTTGCTGCCAGGTTGCGCAGGAAAAGAAAGATCACCAGTATGACCAGGCCGATGGTGAGCATCATTTCAAACTGCACGTCTTTCACTGAAGCGCGGATCGTCTCCGTGCGGTCCGTGAGCACAGAAACTTTTACTGACGCCGGCATTGCTGCCTGCATCTGCGGCAGCACTTTTTTAATGCGGTCCACCACGCCAATAATGTTGGCACCGGGCTGGCGTTGGATATTTACGATCACCGCCGGACTAAGGTTCATCCACGCGGCTTGCTTTACGTTTTCCGCGCTATCGATAATGTTGGCCACATCACGCAGCCGCACCGGGGCGCCATTACGATACGCCAGCACTACATCTTTATAGTCATTGCCAGAGAGCAGTTGGTCATTGGTGGAGATGGTGAAAGACTGCCGCTGATTTTCCAGAACGCCCTTGGCCTGATCGACGTTCGCTTGCCCTAAAACTGTTCGCAGATCTTCCAGGCTCAGTCCGTAAGAAGCCAGAGCCGTCGGGTTAGCCTGTATGCGGACGGCCGGTTTCTGTCCACCACTGATCGACACCATGCCCACGCCAGTGATCTGGGAAATTTTCTGCGCCAGCGTTGTGTCAGCCAGGTCTTCTACTTTCGAAAGCGGCAAACTGTTTGAAGTTAAGGCCAGTGTAAGGATAGGTGCATCTGCCGGATTGACTTTGTTATAGATCGGCGGATTGGGAAGATCGCGCGGCAGGAAAGTGGTGGCTGCGTTAATCGCCGCCTGGACTTCCTGCTCCGCCACATCAATATTTTGTTCCAGCGTAAATTGCAGCGTGATCACTGAGCTGCCGTAAGAGCTGGTGGAGGTCATCTGGCTCAGTCCGGGGACCTGTCCAAATTGGCGCTCCATGGGAGACGTTACCGAAGAGGCCATCACCTCCGGCCCAGCGCCGGGATAGAAAGTGATGACCTGAATGGTGGGATAATCCACCTGCGGCAGGGCAGAGACCGGCAATTGCGTATAGGCGACTATGCCAACCAGCAGCAAGCCAATCATCAGGAGCGCTGTTGCCACCGGACGCAAGATGAATAGCTTTGACGGGCCGCCACCGAGCGTTATCTCTTTAGTGTTTTCCTGGGCCTGCATGGCGGTTTATTGACCTGACTCGGAAGACTGATCGGTTTTAGCCGGGCCTCCGGTGCGAATCTCCACGTGCGTGCCGGGCTGCAGTTTGTCCTGGCCGTCTGTTACTACCATGTCCCCGGCGTTGATGCCCTGAGAAATGGCGGCATAATTTCCTTCGCTAAATGCCACGGTCACGGGTTTCATCTCGGCTGTCTTGTCCGGCTTCACGCTGAACACGTAAGTGCCTTGCGGTCCGCGTTGAATCGCGGCCACCGGCACCACCGTGTTGTGTTTGCGAACTTCCAGCAGCAGATGGATATTCACAAACTGGTTGGGCCAGAGCGAGCGGTCTTTGTTGGCAAAAACTGCTTTCAGCTTTCCTGTGCCGGTCGTCGTATCAATCTGGTTATCGATAGTCGTCAGCGATCCCGTGGTGAGCTTGGTCTGGTCGTCGCGGCTGTAAGCATCCACGCTGAGCGTGCCTTTGCGCATGTGCTGTGAGATGGATTGCAGGCTGTCCTGCGGCAGGCTGAAGATCACGGAAATTGGTTCCAGCTGAGTGATAATGACCAGTCCGTTGGGATCAGTTGCGTGAACAATGTTGCCAATGTCCACCTGGCGCAGTCCCACGCGTCCGCCTACCGGCGCGGTAATCTTTGTATAGATCAGATTGAGTTTTACGTTATCAATCTGTGCCTGGTCTGCGCGGACAGCGCCATCCAGCTGGCCTTCCAGCGAACCCTGCGTATCAAACTGTTGCTGCGGAATTACGCCGTCTTTATAGAGCTTCTTAAAGCGCTCCAGGTTTACGCTTGCATCTTTCAGCGCGGACTGGTCTTTGAACAGGTTGGCTTCGGCCTGGCTCAACTGCACTTCATAAGGCCGCGGATCAATCACTGCCAGCAGGTCGCCCTGCTTTACTTCCTGGCCCTCTTTAAAGTTTACCTGCACCAGTTGGCCGTCAATGCGGGTTTTTACCGCGACGGTGTTAAAGGCTTCCACTGAGCCTAGGCCATTAAGCAGAACGGGCAGGTCGCGAATCTCAGCGCTGGCCACGGCCACGGGAATGGCTCCCATGGCACCACCCCGGCCACCCTTGCCGCTGCCTTTTTTGTTGGAAGAGTCGGCGCTGGTCTTGCCACAGCTGGTTAGGATGATTGCCAGGCCAATACACACAAAAATGCGGCCGGCTGATTTGTGAGACAAAAATTTTGACATCTGTCCTCTCGGGGCAGTCTTTGGAAACCTGAAATCCTATACAGACTTCAATTTTTCAGCAATCGACGGTCAACGGCGGGGGCCGGTGCCGCTCGGGAATGTGCCGATGCGAGCTTACTGCGCCAACTCTTCTATTTGACGGCAGAATGTCATTTTATAGTACTTGTTTTTGTAAATAATTGTTAATGGAGATTGAGAGCTGGATGGCGAGGGAAACATATCTTTCCAGAAACGATCACACGCGAATGGGTTTACCTCGGCTACGACTAGAAACCCCACAAAATAAAAAGGGCACAGCGTGTGCTGTGCCCTGGAGCGATAAGTCTTACGAACTGGTTAGAACTGCCGTGGCGTTGGCTGCGGTGTTGACGCCGGCGGCACGGCTACTGGCGGTTGTGAATCTCCATCGGGCGCGGTGCCTTGCGGAGCCTGTACTGGCGCGGCTCCCGGTAATGCTGCTCCGGCAGGCAGTGTCCATACTTCAACTCTGCGTCCTGGCTCACTCGTTGCCTTGGTTTGAATCCGGCTGGCGTCAATTCCCTTGGATTTAGTCAGGTAAGCCATGGAATTCTGTGCCCGCAGCAAAGCCATGTTGTGCGGCTCGCCCGGATCAGATGATCCTGCCAGCACCGCATTTAGGTTGGGATCCTGCTGCATCTTCAAGGCAACATCATCCAGAACCGCCTTGGAGCGATTGTCCACATAACCGCTGGTCGGCTTGAATTCAAGCTCCATCAGTTTCTGCGCTGTAGGCGCGGCGGCTGCCGGTGCTTCCACGTTGACCGTGAGCACGGTGGAGGCACTCATCTGGCGATCGTCAAAAGCCGTGGCGCGGACAGAAATCGGTCCCGGACCGGTATCTGCGGTATCGAGCGTAGCCTGATTTTTATTCGATGAAAGTTTCCCGCCGTTCGCTACGTATGTAATGTTGACCGGACGATTATCAGCGCTTACGGCATCGCAGGTAATGCTCGCGCTTTCGCCGGCACGCAGGCTGGTGGGTGAAGCCGAGCAGGTGATGCGTGGCGGCGTGGTATTTGTGCTGGCTGCCTCCGGTGCCGGAGCATTGGTAAAAGAAGGCTTGAGGGGCGGCAATACTGGAGCGTCACTGGTATCCATGAGCTCCACTCCATCACCCACGCGAATATCTTCAAGCGCAGTCAAAACCATTACCGTGGCGCTCTTGGGCCGGACTTGCAGCACGATCATATCGCCTGTTGTGCGCATAGGCAGGCTGGAAACATCGCTCATGGGCAGGTGCCGCGGCTTTACCTGCGTATCTTCGTAATCGCTGGCCTTCAGAGAAAGGCCCGCTTCAAAATCGCGATAGGTATATGAGTACGTGCGTGTGGCCCGCAGATAATCACCAGGTTTCAGGCCTTTGTTCGCACCAATGCTCAAATACGCTTTGTATTTGGTGCCCAGATAGGCATCGAACTCCTGCGCCATAACAATGCGGCCAACCGGCTTGCCGCTGGGCGGCGCATAGCGGTCCAATGATACTTTGCGGAATGGCGGCGCTTCCCGCTCCACCAGCGGTATGGCAACGTCGCCGGGCATCACGTCTGCGCAGTTCAACTCAAAGGCAGCGATGGCCGTATTTTTTTGCACGTCAATCACTTTTACGATCGCCAGTTCGAAGTACGGTTCACCGGCGTTATGCACGGCTGATTTCTGGCCGTGGTAAATCTCGTAATGATTGGTGTCTTTCACATGGCGGACAATCTGGTAGCGTTCGCCTTCCTTCATGCCCTGGCCGTGAATAAAAATCACGTCAGAGGCGCCGGCGTAGCGGCTCTGGTCCGGACTGTTGTGTCCGGCGGCGACAAAAAGTTTGTCCGATACTTTTTCCGTGGTGATAAAGCCTGAGCAATACATATCACTGGGCGTGGGAACATCGCCGGCACTCATGTCCGCGGTGTGCTGTTGCTGCCGTTGCGGCGGTTGCGCGGGTTGCGCCTGTGAAAAAGCTAAATTCGATAGAATGCCCGCGAATGCCAGCACTACTAATCCCGTTTTCTTCATACTTCCTCCCCTGCCCTCTGCGGGAAAAGACACTATAATCCCGCACGGACGCATAACGTCCCGGGTGGAACATATCATTGCCTTTCCCACGACTTCAACTAAACTCTTATTTACTAAGCAGATACGCTTAATTACAGAAGTTCTATTCACTTCTTGCATTCGGTGCTTGAATCTGTGATTTTCGCTCACGTATGATGGCCAGCCGCTGCTAAATCGAATGATTGGAACATCATCCATTAACGCGCCAAGATTTTTGCCGGCTCGGCTACCCCGGGTCTGCGTTGCCATTGCCGCTTCAAATCCGGCTGAAATGGTCCAGAAAGCGGACATGGTTGTCCGCGATAACCCCTTTGTTGAGTTCAGGTTAGACTACCTTCCTAACCCGGCGTTAGGGCTGCCCAAACTAAAGACTTTTGTTGAATATCACCCTGAAGCCCTGATCGTGGCCACCTGCCGCCGGGCTGCCAACGGCGGAAAGTTCAAAGGATCCATAGCCGCCGAGGTTGATTTGCTGGTCAAGGCGGCTGCCCTGGGCTGCCATCTTGTGGATATCGAGCTTGAGTCTGCCTCCCAGCTCAAAACGGCTGATTTTGCCAAGCTGCGCCGGGCCGCCAACCTGATTGTTTCTTACCATGATTTCCGCGGCACCAAAAAGCTGGAAGAGACCTTTGCCAAGATCAAAGAGCTTCCTGCCGACTTCATCAAAATCGTCACCACCGCGAACTCGCTTTACGACAACGTGGTCATGATGAAATTTCTTGAGAAGTACAGCCACGCGCATTCCTTGATCGGCCTGTGTATGGGCGAGCAGGGCGTAATCAGCCGTGTGCTCTGTGTACGCGCTGGCAGCCAGTTCACATTTGCCGCCGTCAATCCCGGAGAAGAAACCGCCCCCGGACAGCTCACCGCCCGCGCCTTGCGTGATACCTATCGCATTGACCAAGTGGACGCAGCCACCCGCGTTTACGGCGTGGCCGGCGATCCCGTCGCGCATTCGCTTTCTCCTGTGATGTTGAATGCCGCATTTCGCCGAGAAAATGTAAACGCCGTCTATCTGGCGTTGCATGCCAAGACCATGGAAGACCTGAAGGCCTGCGTGCAGGATATTCCCATCGCCGGACTTAGCATTACCATGCCGTACAAAGAGCAGATTCTGAAATTGCTCGATAAGAGCGATCCCTGGACCGGAAAAGTGGGCGCAAGCAATACGCTCGTCCGCAGCCAGGAAGGGAACCTCTACGGCTTCAATACTGACGTAAATGGAGTAGTGCGTCCGCTGGAATTGCGCATCCGTCTTCAGGGCGCAAAGATCCTGGTGCTGGGCGCAGGCGGAGCGGCACGCGCAGCCGTCTTTGGATTGAAAGAGCGTGGCGCTGAAGTTTTCATTCTGAATCGCACCGCTGCAGCGGCCCAGAAGCTGGCCAAGCAGGCCAAGGCGAAGGTCATCAACCGCACCATGCTCAAGAAGCTGGAGTTTGATGTGATCATCAACGCCACGCCCGTGGGGATGGAAGGCAATCGTGATCCGCTGCCGCTGACCGAGCAGGAGTTCAAAGCCAAATATTTCTTTGAGATGGTTTACACCCCGTCTGAAACCAAAATGATGAAGATGGCCCGCGCCCGCGGCATGCACGTAATTGCCGGCTCAGAAATGTTTGTGCAGCAAGGCGCGCGTCAATTTGAAATATGGACGGGCAAGCCCGCGCCGCTCATCGACATGCAACGCGCGGTGGATCACGCATTGGCACAGCAGACTGCTGCCCGTGCAGCAGAAGCAAAAAGTAGTAAAGAAGCAAAGCCCGGCAAAGAAGCAAAAGCCGCGAAGGCGGGCAGGAAAGAAAAATAACTAAGCAAGCTTCAGGCGCGAGCTAGCCGACTGTCGCTCCGTCGCCGATCACGGTGCTCCACTTGCGCACGCGCCACGTGGTAACCAGTCCATTTGTGACGTAAGGGTCCACCTTCGCAAAGGCCTCTGCGGCGTCCGCCGTGGGGCCGCGAAAAATCAGCATGGCTCCATCAATCGGATCGGCCAGCGCGCCGCCAAGAATTAATTCACCACGGTCATAAGCCGCGCGCGCGTGCTTGAGATGGAGCTCTCGGAACTGCCCGCGCTTCTCCACATAGTCATCGCGAACTTCATATAGAAGGACATAGTGCATGGCGGCTCCTGCTTCCATCTGAATGGATGGTCTGAGTCACGCAACCAGTTTATCGCACTGATGTAAGAGAGAAGTCTTCTCAGCAGCTGAAAGAAACTCTAGTGCGGAGCATAAAGAACACGGCTGCCGTTTGCGGTAGCCGGATCAGCCGCTGAACTATCTCCAGCCGTAGCAGAGGCGGAAGAATCTGCTGGCACAGCATTCGCCGCATTCTGCCGCGCGCCTGCTGACTTGCCAAAGCGC
>DASZMF010000530.1:0-1593 GCA_035552035.1 Candidatus Angelobacter sp. | reverse complement strand
GGCCGCGCTTCCTGGCGCATGAGCAATTATGAATTCAAATGCAAAGATCATGATGGATTCGGCGACAACTGGCCGATTAGCTACGAAGATCTGGCGCCCTATTACGACAAAGTAGAGCCGATTCTGCGCGTATCGGGCCGCAAAGAAGGCTTCCCGCAGATCCCCGACGGCATCTTCCTGGAAGACCGTTCAAAAGATAGCGAAAGCGTTCAGCGTTTCAACGCCGCCGCCAAGGCCCGTGGAATACCCACCACCAAGGGAAGGCGAGCCACTGGCACGCTTGCTAGTTCCATCAATCTGCTGCTTCCCAAAGCGCTCGAAAGCGGATACCTGAGCGTGGTCCCCAACGCTGTAGTGAGCAGGATTACTACAGACCCGAATACCGGCTTGGCCAATGGAGCAACCTTCATCGACCGGCGCTCGCGGCGTGAAATGCATGCCAAGGCGCGCATCGTAGTAGTTGGCGCGTCGACTCTTGAGAGCAGCCGGCTCTTGCTGAATTCCGGGCTGGCCAATTCAAGTGGAACCCTGGGCCGCTACTTGTTCGATCAGTTCTATGTGAAGGAAAGTATAGTGGCGGTTGTGCCCGAAGCGCGCGGCAACAAGAATGCCCATCAACTTATGGGCGGCGGTGGCTACATCCCGCAGTTTCGTAATATCCAAAACAAAGAGGGCAAGTTCATTCGCGGCTATGCCGTTGACTACGGCAGCGGTGGCGCAATACCCGCTCGCTACATCCCGGCATATGGCGAGGAGTTACAGCAGCAATCCGTCGCATTAAACAATGCCCGGTTTTCCATGACTGTCATGGGCGCGGTGCTGCCCAGGCGCGAAAACTTTGTCGAAATTAATAAAAACGTGCGCGACGCCTGGGGCATCCCGGTCTTAAATGTACGCGCCCGCTACAGCGATAACGAGTTCAGGATGGCTGAGGACGCGATGCATACGCTCGATGAAGTCTGCCGCGGAGCGGGGTTTGAAGTACTGGCCAAACACTCCGATATGGTGCCCCCGGGCGAAAGCATTCACGAGCTGGGTACCTGCCGCATGGGGAACGACCCGAAGACAAGTGTCCTAAACAAGTGGAATCAAAGCCATGAGATCAAAAATCTTTTCGTGGTGGATGGCAGCAGCTTTGTTTCCGGCGGACCACAGAACCCGACGCTGACAATCACTGCGTTGGCCATGCGGGCGTCCGATTATATGGCGGAGCAGATGCGGTCTGGAAACCTGTGAAACTAGCCCTAACGATAATGCTGCTGGTGGGCGCTCAACTCTCCGCCTCTGCGCAGAATGCCTCACAGAATGCGCCAAAGCAGCCAATTCCTTTCAATCACCAACTGCATGTCACTACGTTAAAGCAGACCTGTAAAAGCTGTCACGCCGACCAGGATCCCGGGGAGATGGTGGGTATTCCCGATACTGCCCAGTGTCTGCAATGCCATTCCGGCATCGAGCCGAAAGACCAAGGCGAGAAGAAACTTGCCGCCTTTGGAAAAACAAATCGGCAGATTGACTGGGTCCGCATCTATCAAATTCCAACTTTCGTGCAATTCGACCACCGGCAGCATTCACAAGCCAACGTAAAATGCG
>DASZMF010000529.1:0-1634 GCA_035552035.1 Candidatus Angelobacter sp. | reverse complement strand
TTGCTGGCGCAGACGTTCACTGGTTAGCTCTGCCCCAATGCTCCGGTCGGCGTTCACGATCGGCAGAATTGGCGTCGGAGTTCGTCCAAAGCCTTTGGAAATTTCAATCAAACGCCGCGAGAGTTCTCTCTTATTTTTGCTACGCGGGGCTATGTAAGGAGCTATTGGGGTTGGCTGCAGCAGGCCGCTAATCCATTTACCGGCGTCCTTTGTGCGGGGTTGAAGCAGCTCCGTGCGGCCAATAATCTCTTCCAGAGAATGAACACCCAGCCGGCCCAGCAACACGCGTGTCTCTGCGGCCACTGACTTGAAATAATCTTTTACCATCTCCGGCTTGCCGTTGAAGCGCGTACGGAGCGCTTCATCCTGCGTGGCAATTCCTACCGGACAGGTATTGAGATGGCATTGCCGCGCCATCACACAGCCCATGGCCAGCAAAGCGGCGGTGCCAAAGCCAAATTCATCTGCGCCGAGCAGCGCGGCCATCACTACGTCGCGTGCAAATTTAAATCCACCATCCACACGCAGACGGACGTTCTGCCGCAACCCTGCATTGATCAGCGTACGGTGCGCGTCACGCAGGCCGAACTCCCAGGGCAAGCCGGTATTTTTGATGGAACTCAGCGGAGAAGCGCCTGTGCCGCCGTCATATCCGCTGATAGTAATTACGTTTGCGCCTGCCTTGGCCACGCCAGCCGCAATAATGCCAACGCCTGCGCCGGACACCAGCTTTACGCCAATACGCGCCGCAGGATTAATCTGGCGCAGATCATGGATCAACTGTTCCAGATCTTCAATGCTGTAAATATCATGATGTGGTGGTGGTGAAACCAGCGCCATGCCTGGAACCGCATGCCGCAATTTAGCGATATATGCAGTCACCTTGGTGGCAGGAATCTGTCCGCCTTCACCGGGCTTGGAGCCTTGTGCAATCTTGATTTCAAGTTCTTCGGCGTTGACCAGGTATTCTGCCGTCACTCCAAAGCGCGCTGTGGAAACCTGCTTCACACGGCAAGATGCTTCCGGCGTCTTGGTATAAATTTCCGGATCTTCACCGCCTTCACCAGTATTGCTGCGCGCGCCGAGTTCGTTCATGGCCAGCGCCAGTGTTCTGTGGGCTTCCGGACTAATAGCGCCAACGCTCATGGCCTGCACGGCAAAGCGCTGCAAGATCGCGGCTTGTGGCTCTACTGAATCTACAGGCAAAGGATCTGTGGAGACGAAGTCCAGCAGGTCGTGAATTGCTATAGGCTCACGCTCTGTGGCCAGCGCTTCAAACTCCTGATAGTGTCCCGTGTCAGGATTCTTGATATGCGCCTGCAACTTGCGCATGAGATCGGCGGACGTCGCATGCTTCTCGCCTTCTTTGCGGAAGCGATAGAGCCCCGAATCGGCGGGCGCTTTGAACTCGGGCTTAAATGCCTGCGCATGATTGAAAAGATAGTCGCCCAGCAACTGGTCCAGTGAGTTGGCTTCTGCGCAGCGTGGCACGCTTTCAAAAAAGTCACGGCAAACTTTTTCTTCCAGCCCAATGACTTCAAACAGCTGCGCATTGCGATAGCTGGCCAGTGTAGAAATACCCATGCGCGAGAGAACTTTTCTTAGCCCGCCGTTGACAGCGGCGCAGTAATTTT
>DASZMF010000528.1:0-5820 GCA_035552035.1 Candidatus Angelobacter sp. | reverse complement strand
ATTGGCACACCGCTCTTTGAGCGCCTTGGCCGCTCCGTAAAGCTCACAGCTTTTGGTGAAGCCCTGCTGCAGCCCGCGCTGAGTATCCTTCAGCAGGTCACCATGGCGGAAAATTCTCTGGCCAACCTGCAAGCCGGCGTTCGCGGACGCCTGCGCATCGGCGTGATCCCTACCATCCTGCCGTACTGGATCGCCCCACGCATCGCGGATTTCCGCGACCAGTTTCCTGACGTCGATCTGCATCTGGTTGAAGACTCCACGGCGCGTCTGGTGGAGCAGTTGCAGTCCGGCGACCTCGATATCGCCGTGGCCAGCCTGCCAGTAAAAAATCCTGACATCATCTGCAGCGAGCTTTTCCGCGAGCCTCTGCTTCTCGCCGTCGCCAAGGACCATCCACTGGCCGGCAGCCGTGAAGTGGATGTGCGCGCGTTTATGAATGAGCCGTTGCTGCTTTTAAAAGAAGGGCATTGCCTGCGCGACAATGTGTTGATGGCCTGCACTCGTTCGCAATCAGAGCTGCCATCCATCTTTGAGACTAATCAGCTTGAGAGTATCTTCCAGCTGATCCAGTCTGGCTTCGGCGTCACGCTGGTTCCCGCCATGGCTTCAGCCCATGGCGCAAATTGTGCGTTGGTCCCGCTCAAGCGCTCGCCTACACGCCGCATTGGATACCTGCGCGCACGCCGCCATGTGCTTACCCGGCCCATGAAAGAATTCGTTGCGTGGCTGCGCTGCGTCGCGGAGAAATCTTAGCTGCCGTGAATGATGTCGCGGAGATCACAGGTTCGGCGGGCAGCTAGGATTCGGCGGTCATCTTATCCAGATTTTCTTTGAACGCATCTGCAACCGCTGCAATCTCTCTCTGGCGGCCAGGCCGTGTGGCCTGCATAAGACTTGTGGCCGCTTCCCGTACAGCGTGTGCCTGCTGCTCCGGAGCCAGTTCCAGCACGCCTTCAATCGCCTGGGCAAAATTATTGGAAATGGAGCGGGCCGGGGCCTGTATATTTTCGTTTACAGTCGGCGCGTTCTTTATTTCTTCAGCCAACCCATGGATCGAGTTGGCATGGGCGGTAAATGCCATTTCCACGGCCTGCTGTCCGCCGGAATCATGGTTCAAATAATTCAGAAATTCGTCGCCTGCCTCGCCCGTATCAATGAAGCGGACAAAGTCTTTACGCCATTTTGTATCAACGTGGCCTAACAGATCCTCAAGATTCAAGGGGCTTCTCCTCTTCACGCCAACCTGTATTTCCTTCTACCAGTATAACGAACGAGCTTGCCAACCATTACATAATATTTACGTAAGCTATTGATTCCATGTCTGTTGTTGCTCCATGTGGGCACGCATACGGTGCAGGATGCGGAACAGCCTCACCGCCGCTGCAGAATACGTGAGTCCAGTCTCTTCCGCAATCTCTCGGATGCTCATATTTTTCCAGAAGCGCAGGCGCAGCAATGTCCTGTCTTCTGCCGGCAGAGCGCGCAACTCTTCCCGAAGAGTCGTGGTGCGGTGCTCTGCCATGCTTGAAGCTGTATCAGAATCTTGTTGCGCAATGTCTTCTTCCAAAGGATAAAAAAGCCTGTGCTCCAGCTCACGCCGCCGCATCAGGTCAAGCGCCACATTTTTCAGCATGACGGCAATGTAGCCTTCTATATTTCCGGCGCTCCGCACGCGCCGCAAAGTCTCCAGCGATTGAAATTTCAACAGTACCTGCTGCAGAACGTCTGCCACATCATCGTCCGCAAGCTTCCAGCGCACTGCCAGCAGTGCCTGGCTCAACGCGCGGACGGTCTGCTCCAACAATGTCCAGGCTGCACTATTTTCCTGGTAGGTCTGCGGCGACTGTTCTCTATTCTTCAGGTCGCTTTCGAGTTGGTTCAGAAGGTCCTGTATTTGGGAACGGTTTGGCATTGAAAAATGGCTGCTTCAATCTGTCTGAAAGCCGTGACAATTCCTGCTGAAAATTTTCTGACTGGCGCTTCAATTTGGCCATGGCGCTTAGATATAAGATCTTGTGATTGATGTCCGGCGTCTGGTTTGCCGGCATCTGGTTCTCCGCCATGGCGTCCAGCGGAGAAATATTTTCCAGCACCACTTTGGTCAGTACGGCCCGCATCCATTGTGTCCTTGCCGCAGCTTTGTCCGCGGGCGATTCGTGGTCCACCACATTCTGGATCATCGCCTCCACCAGCGTTTGTGCCGTAAACGGCCTTTGTGCAGGCTCCAAAGGTTTTTCCTTCAGTCTCTCGTTGGCTTCCAGCGCCCCGCCAATCAGTGCGAGCACAAAAAATGCCAGTGAGAATTTAAAACCCCGGTCACGCCAAGTTGCTCTTTGCAGGGAGTCAGGATGTTTATCTGTAAGAAAGATTTCCCAGTCTGCCACGTGCATGGCCGCCGTTTGTTTTGCCGCCGGCAAAATAAAAACGCCTGATCCGGAAGGCCACTTGAACTTCTCTTGCGGATTGGGAGACACTGCGGAAACTTCTATCCAGCCCTCATCGCCTTGATCGGGGCTTTTGCTTGTTTTGAGCACGGTACCATTCGCCAACTCGGCCCGATAATCCGCGTTGCCAGCCATTCTGAGCCGGAGCAGGCAGGTGATATCTCCCATGTCGTTGGTCAGAATAAGTTTTCCGGTATTGGCCTGGGCCTTCCACGCCAATCCAACATCATCACCTTTATAGAGAGGTGTTCCGCCAATCTCCTTCAGTCCATAAAGCACGGCTGCAGGAACAGCCAGGATCATTAAAAATTTGCGTAGCGTCTTCATTGTCTTTCCAGAAAATCTTCAGTCTCAGGACACAGTGCTTTTTCCCCGATACAACTTAATGGTCAGATTTCTTTTGGCCTTCTTTTTTCTGGCCCTCCGGCAACTCCGGTGGTTGATAGTACACCTTGCCGCCGCCAATCTTGTCCACCTCTTCGCGGAAACTTGTTCCGTAATCGCGCTTGGCGTCAGAGAGCGCCCACGCCTGCCGCTTGTAATTCCAACTCTTCGGATTCAATCGCTGCGCCTCTTTGAAATGGGGAATCGCCTCAGTCGGATGCCCGGATTTATAAAGCTGCTCGCCCAATCCAAACTCCGCTGCAGCCAGTGCGATATCCGGATCATTCGCGGCCATCTTTTCCCGCAGATGGTCTTCGCTCATCACGTATGGGCTCTTGTCGCCTTTGTCCACCCAGTCTTTCAGCGCGTTGAGATAAGGCGCGGCGTCCAGTCCGCTAAAAATCTTAAAGCGATCATCCACAAACGCAACTTCATTCGGACGCACAATGCGCCCCTTCTCATTGATCCACACACCGGTAGGCACATTCACCATGTTGTAAAGCTTTGAGACCAGATGCTTCTCGTCAATGAGCACCGTGTACGTGAGCGGCCCAATCTTCTTCGCCGTCTCAATAGTTTCCTTGGGCAGGTCAGGCTTGGCCTCAAGATAATGCAGCGGATCAATCCACGGTCCGGCGTCTCGCGCGCCGCCCGTATCCTGCGCCACTGAGATGATTTCAAAATTCTTGTCTTTCAGTTGTTCATAGATTGCCTGCCAGCCTGGCAGGTCAAAGCGGCATCCTCACCATGAGGCCCATGTCACCAGCAAAATTTTCTTGCCATGGAAATCAGAAAGCTTGTGCGGCTTGCCATGGATGTCCGGCAAAGTGAAATCAGGTGCTTGCAATGAACTCAGTCCCTGGCGCTGATCTGAGCGCAGTCCAAAATACCATGTAGCCAGAGCCGCATCATGCGCCACCGGCTGATGCATCAGTTGCGCAAATGCCGTGAGATTGAAAAACTTCTTGCCAGCTTCTTCGCGCAAAAAACTTTGCTGCTTTGACTTGGGCAGCGGAAAGCACAACTCATCGCGACAGACACCTTGCGGCTTTACCTCAAAGCGGGTCGCGCGTTTGAGATCGGCAGTGGTGATCCAGAGTTGGTCTGCTTCTTCGCCAGACGAACTAACGTCGGTGGCGATGTCGTCATAAACAATCGTGATGCGCAGCTCTTCGGCTGCTGCGGGAAGCGTTACCATGAGAGCAAGTGTCAGACAGGAAAAAATTTCGACTTTCATCTTAGTGCCCCAATCAGGCGCAATTATACAGAGTGGTTTGTATTTGTCTCCGGTTTGCTACCGTGCAGCTTGTCTGCTGCCCAAAGACCTACCGCGCCAATCGCGATGAAGCTCCAGCACAGAAATGGGCTGGAGAAAATCCACAGTAAGCGCCATGTTGGGACCGGCACATATTCCCCTGATTCTGCCACGACGAAAGAATCGGGCAAGCTCATTTCTGCGATGAGCTTGCCCGTTTCCGTAAAAGCATAACGCCGTCCACTTTCTGTATTACCAAAGCGGTGCCGTACACGCGATGTGGATACTAAGATCTCATTGTCGGGCGAATAATCAACCGTAAAACTACCGCCGGTATCAATCTGCCACCCACGCAGGAAGTGCCAGTTCGAATCATAGATTTGTAGCCGGCTTGCGGGAACAAGTGGAACCAGATATTTGCCGTCTGAAGTTTCAACCACACCACGCACATGGCCGGAAGGCCATTCAAAAGAATCCCGAAGGGGGATTGTCCCTGTCGCAACAAGCATTGTGGCAAAAATGCCCCCTGCGCCAATCATGAGCACAAGTCCCGATATCGCCACTAGCCAAGTGAGCCGCTTTTGTTTTTTAATCTGGCGTACTATCCCATGCCCGAAACTGTAGAGCCAGACACCCACAAATAGCGTAAGGAGAACATGGAGGAAAATGTTTGCTTTCATGGTCTGGTTTTACAATTCGTATTGATTCACGTGCATTCGCGGCTAAATTTGCTTTGTTGCGATAGGGCACTTGCTTCAGGATTACAGTGAAAGCTGCATCGGCTTCAATCCCAGCTCTTCCAGCATCTCCGCGTCTTCATCCGGCGCTGGATTCGGTGTAGTCAGCAATCGCTCGCCGGTAAAAATGGAATTAGCCCCCGCCATAAAACACAGCAGGATCGCCTCGCGCGATAGCTGTTTGCGTCCGGCAGCCAGCCGCACCATAGACTCCGGCATGAGTATGCGGGCAGAAGCGATTGTCCGCACCATAATCAAAGGATCAAGATTAGGTGAGTCCGCCAGCGGTGTACCTTCAGCACGGACCAGCATGTTAATCGGCACGCTCTCCGGATGCGGATCAAGCGTTGCCAGCTGCTGCAGCAATCCAATGCGATCATCCTCCGCTTCGCCCATACCCAGAATGCCGCCGCTGCAAACCGTGATGCCGGCCTTGCGGACAGCCGCAATCGTATCGAGCCGCTCCTGGTAAACCCGCGTGCTGATAATGTTGCCGTAAAATTCCGGCGACGAATCCAGGTTGTGGTTATACGCAGTGACTCCCGCTTCCTTGAGCTGCACAGCTTGTTGCTCCGTCAGCATGCCCAGCGTGCAGCAGACTTCCATTCCCAGCGCGGCTACCGCGCGTACAGATTCCAGTACAGAATCAAATTCGCGGCCTTGTGGCGCCTGCCGCCAGGCAGCGCCCATGCAGAAGCGCGTGGCTCCGTCGGCTTTGGCGTTGCGCGCAGCCGGAAGAATTTCTTCGCAGTTCATCAGCGCATCGCGCTCCACGCCGGTGGAGTAGTGCGCACTCTGCGGACAGTATGCGCAATCCTCCGGGCATCCACCGGTCTTGATGGAAAGCAGCCGGCACATTTGCACTTCATTCGCAGGATGAAATTCACGATGTACTTTTTGCGCTTGCAGCAGGAGGTCAAGCAGTGGCTGATGATAGAGTGCAGCGATCTCTTGCCGCGTCCAATCCGTTCGCATGGTTGCTAATTATAAATCCTGTTCC
>DASZMF010000527.1:0-12124 GCA_035552035.1 Candidatus Angelobacter sp. | reverse complement strand
GTGCTCTGGTGGACCACGTACTATTCAGTTCGTGCAGCAGGAATGCTGCAATCACGGTTGTCCAGACCCGGTCTTTTTCCAGCAGAACAATCAGTTGGTCCACTGGAACCGTAATCGGCTGGGCTGGCTCTGCAATGCAGGCGAGCCGGATGAAATCAGCGCAGATCCTGGGATGTACTTCCAGGGCCGCACAAACTTTTTCTAGAACAGTACTGGAATCCTCAAGAGCACACTGCAGGTTTCTAAGGAACCAGGGCAAACGTGGAAGATGATCCGCCAATAACTCCGTTAGTAACACGGCGCGCACATAGTCGTCTTGGCCTTTGAGTTTCTCAGGCAGTGTGCTTCCGTAGTGTAGAAACGAACTCATGATTGCTCCTGACCAACCATCGGCGCAGGACGCTAAAAGCTTTAAGTGACTCAAGTGGCTTTGAACATTGATTGGAAATGGCACAGGAATGCGCACAGATTGCTCTGCGCCGCACTCGGGTGAGGCGACAGGAACTGCGGCGAATGCCGCTGCTTTAGTACTCATCCGAGCCGTGCGACGCCGGCCGTGGCGTTGTGATGCTGGTGAGAAAGTGCGTGGCCACAGTAGCCCGCGAAACCGCGCGTACCCATATCTGGTCATTGCAACTGGCCGCGGATATGCGCTCTGAGCGCAGGCGCAGCGCATATCCGGCTATCATGCTGACCAGTTCCGTTCCAGAAAGACTGTTTAGAACATATTCCGCAGGACGCTCCTGATGGGCTGCGCAGCTTATCACCCTCATCAGCGATGATTCGTCGGCAATACATGCTTCGGTGGTTACACCAAGCATCTGCTGAATGGAATAAAGAATGCTATGGTCCACCACCTGGGCAAATGCCAGATGCAGCTTGTTTGTCTGTTTAACAAAATGTACTGGCAACATCTTGTAGCGCTGCATTAAGGCAAACGGGACTAATTTTGTTGCTTCAGGAATTTGGTTTGGGTCGAGACGAAACACTGGAACTGACCATTGCGAGGCCAGGGCGGCAGTGATTTGTTCTTCGCTCACCACACCCATGTTGATCAGGATCTGTCCCAGACGCATCTCAGGCTGCTGTTTTTGCTGCTGCAATGCGGCGCGAAGCGTTTCCGCGTTGATGCACCCGCGCGAAACCAGTTCCAGCCCCAGGGGGATGCGATGTTGCCGGCGCACTGGTACAGACTTTGGGCGCTGGGTTAATTCACCAAAGCGCTCCGTCAAGCCAATGCGCAGGCAATCTGGGCTGCAATAGCGGGCCTGCCCCAGATATGCGCCGTTGCTAAACAGCCTGTTGCCTGGCTTGGCCTTGCATGCAGGATTTGCGCAAGTGTTCAACCACGAAATAGCTTTCTTCAATGTCATTTTAAGCAATCTCAGCCAGCCGCTGGCTGGGGGAAACGATTTCAGTAATTCTTATGCCATAGTTGCCGTCAACAATCACAGCTTCACCGCGTGCGATTACGCGGCCGCCCAATAAGAGTTCAATTGGATCGCGAACACGGCGGTCCAGTTCCACCATGGCTCCAGAGCTCAGATCGAGAACGTCTTTGAGCAGCATCTGGCGCCGGCCAAAACGAATCGACACCTGCAGTTCAACATCCAGCAGTAAGTCCAGGTTACGATCATTAAAAGTCAGATGAGCAACTTGTGCTGGGGGGGCGTCGTCTATGATCGCTGTTCCCGGAGGCTGCGGAGCCGGACTGCGTGGAGGCGGCGCTGGAGCTTGCTGGCGCGCAGGTTCTGCAGCCGCTACTGGTTCAGGCTCATCAGCAGCAACGCGGACTTTGTTCACGGAGTTCAGCAGGCCAGTATCAATACCCATGGCAATTGTGACCAGCGGATCTGTCTTCACAATCAGAGCTGACGCATCAGCGCTTTCCCATGCAGGCTTCACTATGTCTTTGAAACGGACTATGCACTCTCTGCCAAGAATGCCTTTCAGCTGCAATGCCACCGTTCCGGCAAATTGACGGAACAATTCAGCCAGTGCGTCAATGTGATCGGCGTTGAATTCGGCATTGGGATCAGCCGTTTCGCCAATGAATAACTGCCCCAGATGCAATGCGTCAGCTTTGGAAACGGAGAATCCCTGTTCACCCAGCAACGCGTCGGTCATGGTGAAGGTCGCCCAGAAGCGCTCGCCCTCGGGTTCTTCTACGGCGGCGGTAATTTCCGCGGTCAGCTCTTTGCCGGTAAGTTGTGACAAAGTCGCCGCTGCTGACTGAGACCACAGCGAGTAATAATTTGCTACTCCGAAAACGTTATCATTCGTAGCCATTGTGTCCCTTTTCCTCGTCGCTAAGTGCCGTCACTTTTTGTATGTATCCGGCGCGCTTTTCTTCTTTTGCTACCGGAAAGGCTTCAAAAAAGCTTGAACCAGCCACTGTCATTGAAATTGGTTGCTGGACCTTGTATGGCAAAGCAAGAATGCTTCCCTGCTCCAGGTCCAGAATTTGTTTAGCGCGGACACCCACCGGCGGCAGAGCCAGTTCCAGACGAAACTCGCTTTGCAGGATGCGACCGCGGATATGCTCCGTTGCCGCGGCGCTTGTGTGTCTGCGACCGCTTTTATGTAAAGCCCTTTGCATCAGGACGGCAACTGCGGACGGAAAAACCATGTTCAGCATGGCCTGCGTTTCCAGCATACGCAACTCAAAGCTGATGGCCAGCACGCGTTCCGTGGGTGAATTAATGTCTGACGCCTCTTCCTGCCCCATGCGTCCATCAAAAGCAAAGCGCAGCCCCATGGCCTTCCAGCAGTTGCTCAGCTCGCGCACAATGGTGGATACAACGCTGCCGAAAATCTCTTCCTCAATCTCCGTCAGTTCGCGCATCTGTGGTTCGGCGCGGCCACGGCCGCCCAAGACTAAATCGAGAATCGGAAATGCGATCGGTAATTCAATCGTGATGCCGGCCGGTTTTTCCAGATCATTTACTTTGAGCGCGCCATAATAGGTTCCTTCCGGCATGCGCTGCAGAAATTCCGCGTAAGTGAGCTGCTCCACTGATACCACCGCCATTTCCATGGCAATGCGCAGATACGCGCCCAGCGAGTGGCCCAGGTTGCGGGCAAAGGTTTCGTGCAATCCTGTCAGCAGGCGCAGTTGATCTTTGGTGATCTGTCCGGCCGAGCGGAAGTCGCACAGAGTAATGTGACGCGAGGCCGCGGATCCGGCGGCGGATTTAGTGCCGCGAGCCCGCTGGAATAGCGCGTCAATTTCTTCCTGATTTAGGATCTTCTGCATGCTTGTCCTTTCGCTGTTGCCGACCCGCGCTGCGTGGGCCGTTCAGTTAAGAGGTCTTGCATGCGTGAGCGCAACCGGGTGAGCGCTGCGGAGCGCAACTGGCTTACCCGCGACTCCACCACTCCCAGGATTTCTCCAACTTCGCGCAACGTCAACTCCTCGTAGTAATAAAGAACAAGCACTTCACGTTCCTTTTTAGGCAGATCACCGAGTGCATTTTTTAAAATATCTCTCATCTCTGAGCTGGCGCAGAGAAAGAAAGGATCTTGTTCCGGAGCATAAGGAATATAAGTGCACAATTCGTCGTGCGAATCTTCATGATCCGTAGAATCTTCTAATGAACCCAGCGTCATGCCGTGGAGTGTACCCAGAAGCTCGTAATATTCCGCCAGTTCCAGGCCAAGATCTTTAGCGATTTCTTCTTCCGTGGGAGCGCGTCCCAGTTGATTGCGCAGCTTGGTTTGCACTTCTTCCACCTGCCGGGCCTGGCGCCGCAAGTCGCGCGGCCCCCAGTCGCAATCGCGCAGACTGTCAAGGATCGCGCCACGTATGCGGAACTTTGCGTACGTCTTAAGCTGGGCGTTTTTGGTGGGATCAAACTTCTGCGCCGCGTCCAGCAGCCCAACCATTCCCGCCTGTACCAGGTCATCAAAAGGAACGTGTTGCGGCAACCGCTCGTGGATGCGCCGTGCAATGTACTTCACTTGCACCAGCATTTCTTCCACCAGCTTGTCGCGATCAAATGTCTGGATCTGCATGGCTGCGTTATATTGTTCTGCCGGATTCATCTCGTCGTCCTACTTTGCAAGATATTCGTTTTCATTGTTATCGAACCATTCCAATGGATTGAATCGCGGTCCTCGAAGGCACTTCGCCCGGAGAGAGCACGACCACTTTGGGTAAAATTGGTTCCAGCAATCGGCGCAAATGGAACCGTGCTGGGCTGCTGCATAAAAGTATTGGTGTTGCTGCCGCGTAATCCTCGCCCAGCAGGGATTTGAGTCCTTCAACCAAACGACGCAACAGTGAAGGTTGCAATCCAGGATTAGGTGAAGCAACTTGAGCGCCAAACATTTTCACAACTTCTTCTTCTATACCCTGCTCCAAAGCCACAACGCGCAGCTTGCCGTCATCGCCCAGGAACGGACGCACCAGGCTTCTGCCCATTGCCTGCCGTACAGCTTCCACTAAGAACACAGGATTCTTAGTAAGTGGGGCGGTGTCCACCAGCGTTTCTAAGATGATTGTTAGATCGCGAACTGAAACCTGTTCGCGCAACAGCTGCTGCAGAACTTTTTGCACCTCGCCCAGACTGAGCAACTTTGGCACCAGTTCTTCCAGCAACTTGGGCTGAGCATCTGCCAGTGAATCGAGCAGGCGCTTTGTTTCCTGGCGCGTAAGCAACTCATGTGCGTACTGCTTGATCACTTCAGAAAGATGCGTCGCCATCGCGGAGGTTTGATCCACAACCACATAACCGAGCGCCAGCGCCTGCTCCTGCTGTGCAGGTGAAATCCACTTGGCAATCACGTTGAACGCCGGTTCCTTGGTCTCAACGCCCTGCAATGCCGGCGGATCACTCTCAGAGCTGATAGCCAGCACGCATTCGGGCAACATTTCCCAGCGTGCTACTTCAGTGCCGCGTAGAGCGATCACGTATTCACGTGGACGCAATTTGAGATTATCCGTAATGTGCACTGGTGGAACCATGAATCCAAGCTGCACCGCCAGGTGCCGACGCAGTGCGCGAACGCGCTGCAAGAGCTGTCCACCCTGCTTCTCATCGACAAGAGCCACCAGACCATAACCAACTTCAAGACTTAGATCATCCAGTTTGAGCAATGCGTCCAGGGAGTCGGCAGCGGGCTTCTTCGGATCGTCAGCCGCAGCCACGGGTTTAACCTGCCCTGCAAGAGCTTCTTGCTTCATACGCTTCTGTGCCAGTATTCCTACTGCAAGCGACACGGCAAAGAACGGAATCTTCGGTAAGCCGGGGATCAAACCGAGCAGAGCCATAACACAGCAGGCAATCCAAAGAGGCCTTGACTTAAGGAATAGTTGCTGCGTTAACTGGGTTCCCAGACTCGCTTCAGAGCCAGTGCGCGTGACCACCATGCCGCCAGCAACTGAAACCAGCAATGACGGGATCAGCGTAACCAGTCCGTCACCTACTGTGAGTACGGTGTAGGTTTTTACTGCTTCCTGAAAAGGAATGCCGAGTTGGAAAACACCAATTAAAAATCCGGCAATAATGTTGATGGCGGTAATCAGGATGGTCGCCATGGAATCGCGCTGACTGAAGCGCGCTGCGCCGTCCATTGCGCCATAAAATTCTGCTTCCTGGGCAACCGCTGCGCGCCGCTCCTTGGCTTGTACCTCATCGATGAGGCCCGCATTTAAGTCGGCATCGATAGCCATCTGCTTGCCCGGCAATGCGTCCAAGGTAAAGCGGGCAGAAACTTCTGCGGTACGCACCGAGCCGTGTGCGACCACCAAATACTGAATCGCCACCAGGGCCAGGAAGATTACAAATCCCACAACATAATTGCCACCGACCACGAACTGTCCAAACGCCTCAATCACGCCCCCGGCTGCGGCTGCGCCTTCATTGCCATGCAAGAGAATGCGCCGGCTGCTGGCCATGTTGAGTGAAAGGCGAAACAACGTCAGCAAAAGCAACATGCTGGGGAAAACTGAAAACTGTACTGGACGAAGAATGTAAATCGCAGAGAGCAGAACCAGCACTGAGCAGGTAATGCTCAGCGCCAGCAGCATATCCAACAGGATCGCCGGTACTGGAACCAGCATGATGAAAACCATGGCCACTGCCGCTGCCGGCAGCGCCCAGTCTGTATTGGACCGTTTTTTAACTGCTTCAATCGTTGCAGCCATTTATTACCTGCCTCCATTGCGTTGTGCTGCTTGCGCCTGCGCGCGATAGACGAATGCCAGAATCTCTGCCACCGCTGTGTACAACTTATTGGGAATCACGCTGCCTACGTCCACGGAGCGATATAACGCGCGCGCCAGCGGCGGATTCTCGACCATGGGAACGTCATGCCACTGTGCGATCTGTCTGATCTGCTTCGCTACCAGATCCTGACCTTTGGCAACAACCACCGGAGCGCCCATGGTTTCCAGGTCATAACGCAGGGCAACGGCAAAGTGAGTAGGATTGGTCACGATGACGGTTGCTTTCTTCACATCCTGCATCATGCGCTTCTTGCGCATCTGGCGCTGCATTCTGCGCATGCGGCCCTTGGCCTGGGGATTGCCGTCTGATTCTTTGTTGTCGTCGCGGATTTCCTGCTTCGACATCTTCAAATCATTTTCAAATTTACGGCGCTGCAATGCGTAATCAACGACTGACCACAGGGTGAATACGAAAGCGCCCTTCCAACCGATCTCCCAAACGCGTCCCATAAGAGCGGCTGGCAAAGCGGAAAGTCCCGCTGTGGATGCGTGAATGATGGCAGACCAATCAGAGGTAATAATGAGAAATGTGATGTACGCGACCACTATCAATGGCACTAAAGATTTCAGCAGGCGGCTATAACCACCCAGGCTGAAAAGCTGCTTAACATTCTGGGCCGGACTTAGCTTGGTGATTTTGGGTGCAATTGCTGCCGGGGCAAACACGATCCCACCCTGCGCTAGCTGCACCATAATCGCGGTGCCAAGAGCTACTACCACGCCGGGCCAAATCCAGTTGAAAGCCATAACGCCCGTCCATGAAAGCACGGCACTGTTGCCTCCAATATCACTCTCTGTTGCGGTATTCAGCAGGCGCGCCATCAAATTATGCCAATCCTCTACCCAGTGCGGCTGGCTCCAATGCAGAAGACAGATCAGGCTCATCAACGCCAGGGATGATGAGAGTTCGCGGCTGCGGGGAATTTTGCCTTCTTTACGGACTTTATCCCGCCGCCGCGGTGTTGCTTTTTCTGTCTTATCGCTCGCCATAAATTCCCGTTAGTGCATTGCCTTAAAAAGATGTTCCACGTTTAGCACTGCCGCGTAAAACCACTTGTTTGCCATCGCCGGCCAAAAGACCACGGATGACCAGATGGCGGCATAACCACTCAGCATTTTTACCGGCAGTCCTACGGAAAGAACTGGAAGCTGCGGTGAGGCCTTGGCCATAAATGCCATAGCCACATCTGTCATGATCGTTACAATCAGAGGCGGGGCCGCCAGTTGGAGACCCATCACAAAAATATGCCCCGTACCCTCCAGCAGCATCAGCATTGCCTGGTGTGACACAATCACCGTGCCTGGCTTTACTGTGTCGAAACTCAGGACCAGCAAACGAAAGAGCCAGTGATGCACGTTGCCCTGCAGAAAGATAAGCAGCAATACGGTGTAGTGAAAGAAGTTCAGGACCGATATTTCCACATTGGACTGCGGATCGATCACGTTGACCAGCGAATAACCAAACTGAAATCCCAGAATCTGTCCGGCAAATCGCGCTGACTCGAAGACCAGTTCCAGCGTCAGGCCCATGCCCAGGCCGATCATCAACTCCCCGCCCACCACGGCCACCATGTTTTCCGGCATTACATGCGGCATGCGTGCGCTGTAAATTGGGGCGAGAAGCGCCGTTAAGACAAATGTCAGGCCGGCTTTGACTTTTGCGGGAATGCTCACGCTGCCCAGAAACGGCGCAAACGTCATGAGTCCGCCGAGCCGTACGCCGAGCAGAAACATAGGCGTAATCGTGTTGGAATCGATCTGTGGCAGCATTTGTCATCTACTTCAAAAACGGGTGAAAATCTCCAAACAAACTGGTCATGAATGTAATCATGTGGCGCAGCATCCAGGGCATGGTCACAAACAGGGCGCCGGCAACCGCAGCCAGCCGCGGAACTGTGCTAATAGTGACTTCCTGAATCGAGGTCATGACCTGCAAGACGCTAATGATGATGCTTACCACGATCCCCACGATCAGAATCGGCGCGCACATAAGGAGGGCTTCCTCCAGTGTGCGGCGTGACAGCGTGATGACAACTTCCATATTCATGGTTATTTACAATCTCTCAGTAAAAACTTTTCATAATGGACCCGACGAGCAGGTTCCATCCATCTGCCATTACAAACACCAGCAACTTCAGCGGGGTGGAAATCACCACGGGCGGCAACTGCATCATGCCCACCGCAGTGGTGATTGAGGCCACCGCCATGTCAATCACCAGAAAAGGCAGAAACAATACCGCGCCAATCTGAAAGCCGGCTTTTAATTCGGAAATAATGTAGGCGGGAACGATCACGCGCATGGAAAGATCCTGCGGTGTTTTGGGTCGTGGCTCTTTGCTCAGTTCCACAAACAGCGCCAGATCTTTTTCCCGCGTGTAACGAAGCATGAAAGTCTTCACGGGCTCAACGCTGCGATCCAGCGCCGTCATTACCTGAATCTTGTTGTTTTGCAACGGGACAACCGCGTCTTTGTAGATCGTGGCTCCCACAGGCTGCATGATGAAATAAGTAAGAAAAAGCGCGAGGCCCATCAGCGTCTGGTTGGTGGGAATGCCCTGGGTTCCCAGCGCCTGGCGCAAAAAGTGGAAGATCACGAGCAGGCGGACAAACGGGGTCGTCGCCAGTAAAATAGCCGGCAGCAATGTGAGCGCCGTAAGCAGTGCAACGATCGTCCAAGGCGTTGTCGCTACAGATTTCCCTACGTCAACCACCAAAGGCTGCGCCGGAGGATCAGTAGGCGTCGGTGTTGCTTGGGGTTTGCTTGATGTGGTGCGCGGCGTCTTACGGGTCTGGCGAGTTTGTGCTGCGCCAACGGCTGCAATGGAGAGCACCATCATGATCAAGCAAAACAGTAAGCGCAATTTCACTGAGCTCTCCTGGCAAAGGCTTTAACCAGACTGGCTTTGCTTGGTACGCGCTGTTTCACTGGTAATTCGATCTGAGGAACGGTTTGTTCTTTTTTGGCGGTACGACGAGCTTTTAACGATTCGCCTGCGGGCTCTAGAACCAACTCCTGGCGCGACGCTACGGCAATTTGGGTTCGCTTAGCGCGAGGCTTGCGTTTCGCCGGCATCTTTATTTTTTCAGTGGCAATTGTTGTGGCAGGAGGAGGCGCCAGCAGTATGACGTTATCCCCGCTGCATCCAACCATAAATTCGCGCTCGTCCACACGCACAAGAACAACAGACTGTTTGTTGCCGATGTTAACGCGCTCAACTACTTCAAGCCGGCGAACGCGACGCTGTATTTTCGTGGAGCGCAGAATCGTCACGAAGCTGGCCCATATTTTTTTCAACATCGATTGCTGCTCTGTCCCGGATTTGATCTGGAGTAATTTTGCCAATGGGCTCATATCAACTCCATGAGTCGGACGGCCAGCCTGTCCCCTAGAACTTCAAATTCCACCCACGCCACCGGCTGACCATTTACGTTGATTGGGAGATTGACGGCCTGTTTGCAGCGCGTATCCACCACTGATTTTTTTTCCAACTGCAGCAGGTCACGCACGGTAAAGTTCGGCACTGGCAATTCAATGGTCAATTCGCAGATGAGGTACTGTGCCTCTTTCCACGTATCAACCGGCTCAACTTGCGGTTGTTGCGTTACTATTGCGGCGGACATTTGCGTTGCACCCATAATTAGCGTTGCACCATAAATTCGTTGAAATAGACTTCCCTCACCTTGAGTTCCGGCAAGCGGTCATTCAGGGATTTGATCAGGTCTTGCTTTAATTTCGTTTTGCCTTCAGGCGTCAGGAGATCGTCAGACTGCAACGTGCTCAGCAGCGTGATGACTGAATCGCGTATCACCGGTACTGTGACCGGTTTAGATTCGCTTTTGGATTTTGGATTTTCGTTCTCAACAGCCAGGTCGATGCCGATGCGCAGATAAGCCCGGCCCTCACCGTCAGAAAGGTTGACTACAAAATCTTCCAGATGGAGAGTCGCTAATACCGCTTTGCCGTCTGAAGCTTCAGCTTTGCCACTCTGGCAACCGGTAAGCCAATACCCCGCGGCAAGCAGGAACACCACCAACAGAGAGCGGACACGTCTTCTCTGATTCCTGGGCTTCTTATTTGTTGCGGGCACTTGTAGGAGTGACATCACAACTTACATAAGGCAATTTGCTTGCCTAACCGTATTAAGAATTTTCTTTTTTGGAGTGGCAGTGCGGAAATGGCTAAACTGCTGAATTGACTGAGGCTGGAAGCTTCGGACAACAAATGTTTAGATAAGAGCGCGAGTACATTTGTACTACTGGCACATCGTTTCTAAGCGCGCTCTTATTCTAGGAGACCAGAGGCGGCCCTGCGCTTAACTTTCAAGCGCAGGGCCTAAGAATTTACTGTTTCAAGTTGATTGTGTCCTGGGTTACCTGGTCAAACGTTGTTACTGTCTTAGCGTTTGCCTGATAACCACGCTGAGCCACGATCAATGCGGCAAACTCAGTTGAAATATCCACGTTAGAAAGTTCCAGTGATCCGCCTAGCACCTCTCCGCGTCCGCCAGTCTCAGCGGTTCCAATATTTGCTGCGCCCGAACCGATGGTCGCGGTGTATGAGTTTCCCCCATTTGAAGAGAGACCATCCACGTTGGCGAAAGATGCCATGGCAATCTGGGCGATAGCCCGTGATTGACCGTTGCTGAATACGCCCTGAACCACACCCTGTTGGTCCACGGTAAAGCTCACCAGTGTTCCGCTAGGCGAGCCGTCCTGCGACGAATTGGATACCGCTGAGGCAGCTGCGAACTGCGTGAGGGTGGTCTGCGGTGCGGCAAAACCATTCCACGCAAAGGTGAGCGGAGAAGCGCCATTGGCAAAGCCAGTAATGTTGATGCCGGTGATGTTTGCCGCTGGAGCGGTTAATTGCCCTGCTCCGTTAAACGTTAGAGTTCCAGTGTTGACGGTAACCGGAGTTGCGCTGCCGACATCCGCGCCGGGAATGCTGACCGTATAACCCCAGTTATTGGCCGAAGTCTTGGTGAAATCAAATGTGAGAACATGTGGAGCGCCAAGCGAATCATAAACCGGAGTGGAAGCGCTGAAGGTTGTGCCTACGGCGGCGCCTGCATCCAGATTCAACCCAAACTGAACGTTGGCCGTGGGAGTTGCCGGCGATACCTGGCCCTTGGGAACTGAAATGGCCGAAACTGGAGACTGCGTATTCACAACGCCGTTTACGGCCGCATAACCCAGCACGTTTGCGCCATCGGTTGTTACCAGATTTCCCGTCTGATCAACGGTAAAATTGCCTGCGCGAGTGTATTGCTGCAGTCCGCCTTTATCCGTTACGAAGAAGCCGTCACCCTGGATTGCCATGTCAGTGCTTACGCCAGAATTTTCAACGCTGCCCTGGGTAAACAGGCCAACATTTGATCCGACTCCAGTTCCCGCACCAATCTCAATGGGCTCGCCAGCACCGGTGGACCCGATCTGTTGATAAAACAAATCGCGAAACTCCATGCGTGTGTCTTTGTAACCAACCGTATTCAAGTTGGCCAGATTATTTGAAATGGCATTCAGGTCCTGGGAATTAGCTTGTAATCCTGACAGCGGAATTGAAAATGATGGCATAGTGTTTTCTCCTGCGTCTTCTTACGCAACCACGTTAAGTAGTGATGTTTGATTTTGGGCAGTGGCACTCTGTATAGCGTTCTGCACAGCATTTTGGCTGCTTGCGGACGACGGGGGAAGAGCTTGCTGCAAGTTTGAGTTGATCTGGATCAATTGCTCCAGACTATTAAATTGAACGAGCTGGCCAACAAATTCCGTGGGGTCGGTTGGCGCAGTTGGATCCTGCGATTTCAGCTGGGCCGTGAGCAAGGTGAGGAATGAATCACCTGTAAGGCCGCTTAACGATTGCTGGTCCGTTGAAGATGTTGCCGGTGCTGATGA
>DASZMF010000526.1:0-4589 GCA_035552035.1 Candidatus Angelobacter sp. | reverse complement strand
ATCAATATAAGGTGCCAACCGTTGACGCCCTATATTGCTCTTTGAGCTAGAAAATAGCTGTATCGTTAAACGGAGAACTTTTTCGTTTCACTTAGAGGCAGGACATGTCTCATTTCGCTCTTGATTCGCTATAATAAAGTCGCTATAGTGGGATGCGCCTCAGGGTGAGAAGTGGTTTTTAGGTCTTTGAAAATTAGCAATAAGCAATCAGCAGTCGACAATCAGTCAGATCAAAGGCAAAAACGGAAGGAAAAAGGGCTTCGACAAGGCAGTCATAAGGCTGTCGAATGGCACTTTGCCTTTTGTTTGCAACAAAAGTGCCTACCCCCGGGTGGGGTGTTTTGGCTGAGAGGTCAGGCAGAGGGCCACAGAATCGCCGACATCGCACGTCATCGAAACCTGCGCCAACCAGGATATTAGGCGAACCAAGATTCTCGGCTTCTCAGCCGATGCTTGGGTCGCCTTGGGTGCCCTTGGGTTGAATTGGGTCAAAACGGGGGGAGGGGGTGGCATTGGTAATTGGGATAAGTTGGTAATTTAGTAATTTGAACCCAAACCCCAAGTTACATCCGCAAGGGATGCAAAGCAGCCGCGTAAGAGTGATGGTCGCGATAGGGTTCCCTCCCCTTCGGTAAACTCAGGGTCGGGATACTAAGCAGTTCCCACCAGCCCCAACTCCCCCGCAATCCCTTTCATCGCCTCAATACAAAACGCGATGTGCTCTTCCAGATCCACGCCCAGGTCGGCTGCGCCGTTGATAATGTCGTCGCGATTCACGCTGCGGGCGAAGGCTTTGTCCTTCATTTTTTTGCGGACGGACTTGGCTTCCACCTCGGCCAGTGATTTATTTGGCTTGACCAGCGCGGATGCGGTGATGAACCCGGACACTTCATCGCAGGCGTAGAGCGCTTTTTCCATCTGGGTTTCACGCTTCACGCCGCTGTAGTCGGCGTGGGACATAATGGCGCGGCGCACATCGTCGGGGTATCCGCGCTCTTCCAGAATCCTGTTGCCCACAATCGGATGCTCGGCCGGCGTGGGATATTTTTCATAGTCAAAGTCATGCAGAAGTCCGGTGATGCCCCATTTGTTTTCATCCTCGCCGAATTTGCGGGCGTAGGCGCGCATGCATACTTCCACGGCCAGCATATGTTTGCGCAGGCTCTCTGACTGGGTGTATTCGCAGAGCAGGCTCCAGGCCTGGTCTCTATTCATTTCATTGGTCATTTCTTTAGTCATTGTTTTTGGCTCAATCGGGGGTCGCTCAAATTGGGGTTCGCTCGAAATCGAGTTTCGCACAATCGGGTTTCAGGTCCATGGGGCATGGGTTTTTATTCCTGTACAGTTTTATACATGTTTTTATACCTGTTTTCTCTATTTATTCCCCCATTTTCTACCACTAATTCCTGTTTTCACCTAAGTTTACAGTTGACAATCCCGAGTTCATCATTGAAACTAGGTTAGTTCGGGGTTCCCAGCAGTACAGATTTTTGGAGAAACAGCCTGCTCTGGCACTCCGAAATCATCCATGGCTACAGCTCTAGCGCCGGTTGATTCCCGGGAAGTGGTACGTTGCGACCATTGTCATCTCGTCCAATTTCGGACCAATAACAATCTTTGCAGAAAGTGCCGTACCTCGCTGGACGAGGACGAGCCCGAACCAATCCTGGAAATCCAGGTGCCAGTTGAGGCACCCACCAACGGCCACCATTCTCATTTGCAGGTTGCTTCGTCCATCCGTATGCTACGGCAAAAGTCTGGACTGAGCCAACGCCAGCTTGCCTTGCGCATGCAGGTGCCGCGCACTTACGTCTCAAAAATTGAAAATGAAAAAGCCATGCCCACGCTCTCTTCACTGCAGCGGCTGGCCACGGCCCTGGAAGTTTCCATGGCGGACCTGCTCAAAGGCGCAAACCGTTCGCTGGAAGATGACATTGCCGACCTGATGCATGATGAGTTCATCGCCGAGGTAGTGCAGTATCTGGGCAAGCTCGATTCCATGCAGCGCTCAAGCTTAATGGCGCAGGTGCGCGACTTGAGTATTCGTCCGCGACGCACGGCGTAAGCAGAAAAAAGCTCTCTCCTAATTAAACTGAATACAGCCGAAGACAATGTTCTCCGGCTGATTTTTGTTGGACGCAAGTAGCAATTAGCAAATGGCAATTAGCCATTGGCTTTTGCCAAAAGCCAAAAGCCTGATTCCCATCCGGGTTGTATCAGCGCACGCGAATTTACTTAAGCACAAATGACTAAGTACTGCTCGCTTCTGGCCAACTCCCACCAGCTTCCCGCACTCCAATTGAGAGAACGTTTGGAGGCGCAATGGTAATGATTCTGGTGGTTATTCTGGTATTGATGTTGATTGGTGTGTTCCCGGCATGGCCGCACAGCCGCAACTGGGGCTATCGCCCAATGGGCGGGCTGGGACTGATTCTCGTCATTGTCGTGATTCTCGCATTGATGGGGTATGTGTAAACATGAAACCGATTCTTATTGCCGCGTTAGCAGGCGCTTGTTTCCTGGCTGCCGGATGCAGCACGCAGGACACGGAAAAGACCAAACAGGAAGCGGCGAAGGCCACGGAACAGATTAAAGAAGGCAGCAAAGTGGCTGCGGTCGAGTTGAAGAAAGACGCCAAGGTAGCCGTGGCCCAAACCAAGGCCGCTGCTGAAGGCGTGAAGCAAGGCTTGCGGTCGGATGATCCGCCGGTGAACGTGAACCGCGCCACCAAGGCGCAGTTGCAGACATTGCCCGGCGTGGATGAAGACACGGCTGACCGCATCGTTGCCGGCCGTCCGTATCACACGCGCGACGAAGTGGGCACGCGCGGCGCAGTTTCACCGGACGAGTTCAATGCCATCAAAGACAAAATTGCCGTGAAGTAAAAAATCACAGAAGTAAAAACACAGCGGGTGCAGACCCTCAAGCCCGCTGTGTCATGTTTCTCTTCGGTCAGCTTCTAAGTAGTAAGTCCCTAAAAAAAACTTGTTCTTCACCCGAGTACGCTGAGTGAGGAAGTTGCTGCCAGAGCCGCTGCGCTGGTCGCGGTGGCCGTGGCTGTTTGCGTATTGGTGGCAGCGGTTGAACCGTTGGTAAAGCTGCCTGAGTTATTCCTGTATTGCTGCAAGTCATTCTGCAGGCTTGAGAAGATAGACTGCGCGGACGAGAGATTGCCGGACTGCAGGGCCTGGCCCAGTTGCGTGAAGTCCTGGGAGATGGCGGAATCCTGTGAGCTGCTGCCGCCTCCGCCGCCGCCGTGGTGGTGGTGATGATGATGTCCCTGGCCAACTTTTTGCAGATCGGTCTGCGTGCTGGTGAACGCCTGCTGTGCCTGGGCAAGATTGCCCGACTGCAAGGCTTGTGACAGAGAATTAAAGTCCTGTCCGATAGGGCTGTTGGTGTTTTGTCCCGCCTGGGGAGCATCTTTTTGCAGGGTGGCAAAATCTGCCTGGGCCTGGCTCAAATTGCCGGACTGTAAATCCTGGCCAAGCTGAGAGAAGTCGCTCTTTGCTTTTTGGAAGTTAGTTTGCGGCTGATACTGATAGATACTGGTACTTGCTATTCCGGCTACAGACATAAAATACCTCTTTACGAATGATTCGCTGCGGACGTCTTACCCCAATGCTATCGGCAGGACTTGCCGGTTTCATCAGAGCAATCGTCGCAGTACGATGAATGAATGCAATCGCCGTGCCATCCGAAAAGGCGCAAAAGTTAAAGTAATCTCAGGAATCGGACAGGTTTTTCAGCAGATAAAAGCGGATCATCTATAAAGCAGATCGTCTATCAGCGGATCATCTTTAAGCAGATGAGCAAGCTACTTTGTCGGCTCCATCTCCAGCGCGTCATTGAACCGATTGAAATAGTTGAACAGCCCAATCGCCGCCAGCAGCTCCACCATCTCGCCTTCATCAAAGTGCTGGCGAAGTTCGTCCCAAAGTTGATTGTCCACGGTGTGGGCGTCGCGGGTTACGCGCTCTGCCAGCCGCAGCGCAGCTTTCTCTTTGGCGGAAAAATCCGTGCGCTGTTCAAAGTTGGCTAGATCGTTAATCTGGTCGTCTGTCCAGCCATGCCGTCTTGCCAAGACGGTGTGAGAGGCCAGTCAATATTCGCAGCGATTGATCTGCGTGGTGCGGACAATCACCAGCTCTTTCAGCTTTGCCGGGACCGTGCCGGTTTCCATGACGGCCTTAAAATGCGCCACCATGGTGCGCATAATCTCCGGACGGTGCGCCACGGTCCGAAACATGTTGGGAATGTTGCCGCGCGTCTTCATGAAGTCGTCATAAACTTCTGCGACTTCCGGCGAGGCGTCTGATCGTGGGGTGTGTGAGATTCTGGGCATATTTTATAAGCTCAAAAAGTACTGCTTGAGATCCCTCGCTATGCTCGGGATTTCGCCTGGCGGCTCGGACGCCGCCAAACCGGCTCAACTTCTGCGACTTCCGGCGAGGCTTCTGATCGTGGGATGCGTGAGATTCTGGGCATGGGGAACCGTTGGCAGGCGAGCGCGAAACTCACCTGCCGTCTGGCGGATTATTTAGCGAAGGATTGGATGGCTGCAGCTTCGTCGTCTTTAATATCAAAGA
>DASZMF010000525.1:0-2559 GCA_035552035.1 Candidatus Angelobacter sp. | reverse complement strand
GTCCGTAATTTTCCTCGCCACGAAGTGAGGATAGCGCCACAGTCGGTGAAGGTAGCGACAGCCAGAGGACCTAGCGACGGCATTGCCTGAAGCGGGAGTTAGCTGGATAGCTGTGGGGAGTTATAGGCCAAGGTAAGCGGCGCGAACCATTTCATTGGTAAGAAGATTTTTTGCCGTGTCAGCCAGCAGGATTGCGCCATTCTGTATTACGTAGCCCCGATCAGAAATGCTTAGACCGCTTACGACGTTCTGCTCGACGATCAACATCGTGATGCCGGTCTGGCGGACTTCCTGAATCTTCTCAAAAACTTCTTCCACGATTTTGGGCGCGAGGCCGAGCGAAGGCTCATCAAGCAGCAGCAGTTTGGGCTGCGCCATGAGGCCGCGTGCAATGGCGACCATTTGCTGTTCTCCGCCGGAGAGCGTACCTGCCATTTGGTCAAGCCGCTCTGCCAGTCGCGGGAACAAAGCGAGTTGTTCTTCCATAAGACGCTTTACGTTGGCGCGAGCGCGCGGGATATAAGCGCCGAGTGAGAGATTTTCTTTCACCGTCATGAAAGGAAATACCTGACGGCCTTCAGGCACGTGGCTCACGCCGCGCGCAACCATGTCATGCGCGGGAACGCGCGAGACATCCTGGCCGGCAAAACGCAGGGTGCCGCTGGCCGGATGTTTCATGCCAGAAATAGCTCGCAGGATAGTGGTCTTCCCTGCTCCATTCGCGCCGATGAGCGTAACAATCTCACCGGCATTTACCTGGAGCGAGATATCAAAGAGCGCCTGCAAGTCACCGTAATATGCCGTAAGATGGCCAACCTCAAGTAGAGGCTGAGCAGCGTTCGAAGTGGCGGAGCCGTTGGGCGCGGACGTTAAGCCAGCGGTCACTGTGTCAGCTCCTTATATTTTGGTCCGAGGTAGGCTTCAATCACCTCAGGCAGTCTTACTACTTCTGCTGGAATGCCCTCTGCGATCTTTGCGCCGTAATCGAGAACGATGACGCGATGGGCAATCTTCATGACTACCTGCATCACGTGCTCCACGCCACCAACTACGCTTACGCCCCACTCCGGCAGGCGCTTGACCAGTTCGGCCAACGCCAGCGCTTCACTGGTGGTGAGGCCGGAGACAACTTCATCCAGCAGGATGAGCTTGGGCTTGGTGGCCAGGGCGCGGGCAATCTCAAGACGCTTGAGCGCTGCCAACGGCAGACCGCTCGCTGTGAATTTGCTCAAGTGCGACATCTGGAGGAAGTCGAGAATCTTTTCAGCTTCCTGCTCCGCCCGACGCAGATTGCCGGTGTGCATGAAAGCGCCAAGCATCACGTTTTGCAGTACGGTCAGGCTGGAGAGCGGTTTTACGATCTGGAAGGTGCGTCCGATGCCCAGGCGTGCCGCGCGGTTGGGAGCCATTTTGGAGATGTCTTTGCCCTGAAAAAGAATGGTCCCTTCATTCGGATGTAAGAACCCGCTGAGCAGGTTAAAGACCGTGGTTTTGCCTGCGCCATTGGGGCCGATGATGAAAAGAATCTCGCCTTCGTTCATCGTCAAGGAAACGCTCTTTACGGCCCTGAGCCCGCCAAAACGTTTGGTGACATTTTGCATTTCCAGAATCGCCGTCATTGGGCACCGCCTAACGCTGGTTGTGGCTTGGCGTCGGCTGGGGGCTTGTTGCGCTTACGGAAGAGATGTTGCAGACCGCCAACAATGCCTTCTGGCATGAAGAGCACTACCAGAACAATGAGAATGCCATAAATCAGAAGATGGCTTTCCTTGAACTGGTTTTTGAAAGCCTCAGACGCGCTGAGCAGCAGCACAGCGCCGACAATCGGCCCTAGCAAAGTCCCTGCGCCGCCGAGCATGGTGATGATGGCGATCTGGATGGAAATCTCCAGCGGCAGAATACTGTCTGGAACAATGAACTGAAAAGCGCTTCCGTAAAGAGCGCCAGCCAGTGCCGTGAGAAATGCGCTCATCAGCAGCGACTGCAATTTGCAGAGCGATGTATTGATGCCGACTGCGCTGGCAGTGTCTTCATCTTCACGGATGGCCATAAGGTAATAGCCAAAGCGCGAGCGCGAGGTCCAGTAATTAGTGATAAAGGCGATTGCCATCAAGGCTACCGCGGCGAGATAGTAGGAACGCCAGAAAGTTCGTCCCACGAAGAGCCCCGGCATAGTCAGACCAATGGCACCGCCGGTGACGTTCAGGTTGGTCGCCGTGAGGCGCAGCACTTCACCGAAGGCGATAGTGGCCAGCGTGAAATAGGGGCCGCGCAGACGGAAGGCTATTGCGCCGATAACGGCCGCAAACAGCGTTGCCACACAGGCTGCGAGGAAAAGAGCGATCCAGATGGGCACGCCGATCTGCACAAAGAGCGCCAGCCCATAGGCTCCCACGCCGAAGAAAGCCACGTGGCCGAGCGAGAGCTGTCCGGCGTATCCACCGACCAGGTTCCAGGCCAGTCCCAGTGCCGCAAACAGCGTGATGCGGAAGAGCACTTGCAACTGATAGTTGTTCTGGATAAACCACGGCATGCGCGCCCAGAGCAGCACAACAATGA
>DASZMF010000524.1:0-1630 GCA_035552035.1 Candidatus Angelobacter sp. | reverse complement strand
AAAAGCGCTGACACAGGGATGTGCCAGCGCTCTTATGTTTGAAGTGCGTCGCTTGCTTATTGCTGAAGATCAACACGGAATAAGCCGGTGCCAGCCTTCAGATGAAATACGCGAATGCCGATGTTACCAGCGAGGTTCGCGGGGCTGGCGTGCATGCCCTTGATAATCGTCTCTGCTGTTTCCGCCCCTGTCTCTATCTCTGCCGCCGCCACCGCCACCACCCCGTGAACCGCCCCCGCCGCCGCGGTAACCACCACCGCCGCCGCCGCCCCCAACTTTAGGCCGGGCTTCATTCACGGTGAGTGCGCGTCCGCCGGAGTCTTTGCCGTTCAGCGCGGTAATGGCCTTTTCTGCTTCTTCATTGTTTGACATTTCCACAAACCCAAAGCCGCGTGAACGTCCAGTGGCGCGGTCGGTTACAACCGTGGCGCTGTCAATGGCTCCAAAGGGTTCAAACATCGATCGCAATTCTCCTTCAGTCAAACTAAAGGAAAAGTTACCTACAAAAATCTTCTTCATGGACAGGTCCTTTACATCTCTTGTTGAGGATTCATTTGTTGCTCAGCAGAAATAGGCAGGCAATAAGCAGAGGCGCGTCTATCAGAGTCGAGAACGGAGAAATCATAACAGGTAAACAGATCACACTCCACTGCAATTCGCCAGCTCACCTCGCCGGGGCCAATAGCCTGTCCTATCGTCTGATACCAGACAAAACAAGCAGACATCCCGCCTGGCGCGGCTGCAATCTTACTTATGTTACGCAAAAAACCAACCCCGCCCCAAAGAGGACTTATGCCACATTTTGTAAAAGATGTTGAAGAAATTCGCCAGCGCGCCATTCATAAGATGGAGGACGGCGCCGTGACCGAAAGCTATAAAGGCGACGTAAATAAAACGATTGAAATTCTGAATGAAGCGCTGGCCACGGAGATTGTCTGCGTGTTGCGCTATATGCACCATTATTTTATGGCCACCGGCGTCCACGCCAAGGCCGTGGCTGATGAATTCAAGGAACACGCCGACGATGAGCGCGAACATGCCAGCTCACTGGCTGAACGAATCCAGCAACTGGGCGGCAAGCCAAATTTCAATCCCAAGGGTCTGCTGGAGCGCTCCATTTCACAATACGTGGAAGGTGAAACGCTCGCTGACATGATCCGCGAAGACCTGATCGCTGAGCGCATGGTGGTTGAGGTTTACCAGAGAATGGTCCGCTATTTTGCTGACAACGATGTAACCACGCGCATCCTGGTGGAAGAGCTGCTGAAGAAAGAAGAAGAGCACGCCAGCGATCTCTCTGACCTGCTTTATATTACGAATCCTGAAACCGGCAAGTCTGAAGGTGAGGATCCGGGCGCAAATCCGCTCAATAAAGAAACTGCGGAACAAGCCGAGACCGAAGGCAAGCAGGACAAAAAGAAGAAGCCGGCAGCGTAAGGAGCAGATAGCAACTGGCAATTCGCAATTGGCGCAAGCAAGAAATGAGCCGCTAATCAATGCGAATGAACACGAATCTATTTTTGATTCGCGTTTTTCGCGTGAATTCGCGGCTGAATTTTTCCTGCAGAGATTTGAAAACCGCAAAGGACGCAACGAGCACAAAGGAATTTTAAAAGAATCGGCAATGGTT
>DASZMF010000523.1:0-3362 GCA_035552035.1 Candidatus Angelobacter sp. | reverse complement strand
CCTATGAAAACACCATCGTGGATATTGAAGGCAATACGGATTCAACCGGCCAGCGCACATACAACATGCAGCTTTCGCGCGAACGTGCCGACGCTGTGAAGCAATATCTTATGGAAAAATATGGCTTCCCCGGTGCACGCTTCCGCATTGCTGGCAATGGCCCGGATAAGCCGCTCGATTCCAATACCACCACGGACGGTCGCGAGAAAAACCGCCGTACTGACATTAAGCTGTACGCCAATCAGGGCCAATAGGCGCAGGTATCCTTGTCCTTAATCGCTGATATTCTGACAATCCGCAAAGAGACCTCGCGCACCACTAAGCTCGTGCTGGCTGCAACGGCATGGGTCTTGGTTGTGCTGGTCTGGTGGCTGATTACGCACCTGCAACTGATCAGCACATATGTTTTCCCCACGCCGCTGGAAGTGGTGAAAGCTTTTCCACCGCTCTTCAGTGAGCGCAATCTGCTGGGCAATGTCTACGCCAGTTGGCTGCGGATCGGCCAGGCCTTTCTCTGGTGCGTGATCGTAGCCGTTCCACTCGGCCTGTTCATGGCGACGTTCCGCTGGGTCTACGATCTCATCAATCCCGTGGCTGCGCCCATGCGCTCCATGCCGACCACTGCATTTCTGCCGGCATTCATCGGCCTCTTCGGCATCGACGAAACCATGAAGGTCGCCTTTCTCTGGTTTGGCATGTTCTTTTATCTTCTCGCCGTAGTGGTGGAAGAAGTGAATCGCGTGGACTCTTCTCTGCTGGAAACGGCATACACGCTCGGCGCCAAACGCTATCAGGTTATGTGGCTGATGTTTCGCGCGTCGTTCCCAGGAATCTTTTCTTCGTTCCGCATCCTGTATGACATTGGCTGGACCTACGTGATTCTGGCCGAAATTGTAAATCGCCAGAAAGGTGTGGGCGCCATGGTGCAATCGGCGTATGAATTCCATCAGCCGGAGCTGGTCTATGCCGGCATTATTGCCATTGGCGTGGCGGCATTCCTCTTTCGCGCCATGCTCACGCTTCTGGAAAAACTTCTCTTCCCCTGGCGGCAGGTTTCGGACTCAAGCACCGCTTCCTCTGCCGCAGTGGCCGGCAGCCGCGGACGCAAAAAGGCGGTGAGCAATGGATAGCAAATCCAAGATCACGCTGAAAGATGTCTCGCGCACTTTCTATTCGCCCAGCGGCGAGAAAATTGAAGCCATTAAAGACGTTAGCTTTGAAGTGGAAGATGCTTTCTCGGCGGCAGGTCGCGATATTGGCGAATTTCGCGTGCTGCTTGGTCCTTCCGGCTGCGGCAAATCCACGCTTCTGCGCATGATCGCCGGCCTGGACAAGCCCACCAGCGGTGAAGTTCTGGTCAATGGCGTTCCCGTCACTGGTCCGGGGAAAGATCGCGGCATGGTTTTTCAAAAATACACTTCGTTTCCCTGGCTCACTGTCGCCGAAAACGTGGCTTATGGCATGCAGATCAACGGCGTTCCGGCAGCCCAGCGGAAAGAAACCACTGACCGCTTGCTCAACTCCGTGGGCCTGACTGAGTTTGCCAATGTCTATCCAGAAACGCTTTCCGGCGGCATGCAGCAGCGTGTGGCCATCGCCCGCACTCTTGCGCTGCGGCCTTCCGTCATCCTCATGGACGAGCCTTTTGGCGCCCTGGACGCCCAGACCCGCAGTGATATGCAGCAGCTTTTGCTGCAAATCTGGGACGAGACCGCGTGTACAATTCTCTTTGTCACGCATGACGTGGAAGAGGCGGTTTATCTGGCTGACAGGATCTTCATCATGAGTTCGCACCCCGGAACACTGGTGGAAGATGTGCACGTGCCCTTTGACCGTCCGCGCCGCCTTGAGCTGAAAGAGTCCAGCGAGTTTCACGATCTCCAACATTACGTACTGGGACGGCTCAAGTGTTCTCCGGGCATTGGCGGCCATGTAAGGGTGAGCGTCTGATGAGTTTTGGCGGCGGCTTTCCAGGTTCGAACTTGCCGGATTCTCCCGGCTCCGACGCTGGCAAGAAAGACATCAGCTTCGTGAAAGAAGCATTCAATATCCAATACAACTGGATCGCCCTCGGCGGCGCTGCTGCCTTTGCTCTCGTCACCGGCACGGCCGTTCCCATTGTTCTTGCTGGCGGACTTGAGCTCATGTATCTGGCCGTGGTCTCGCAGCACCCGCGCTTCCAGCGGCTGGTGCGCTCATGGAAGTTTGCTGAAGAGCAGAAGCAAAACGAGCAGAAATTATCTGACATGCTGCGTAGCCTTCCTCCAGACATGCAGGGCCGCTACATCAAACTGGCGGAAGTTTGCGGCTCTATCCGCGCCAACTTTGCCCAGCTCTCTGCCACCTCACAGATCTTTGTGCAGCAAATGGATTCCCGGCTTGAAGGCCTGCTGCACGGTTATGCCCGCCTGCTCAACGCCGCCTGCCAGCAGCGCCAATATGTGAAGACCACCGATCCTGATGGAATCAAAAAAGAAGTAGCGGCCCTGCAGCAACATTTACCGAGCGACCCGCCGCGCGTTCAGGATATCAACAAAAAGCGGATCGAAATACTCAGCAAGCGCCTGGAAAAATATCAGAAGATCACCGAGAACCGCCAAGTGGTGGACGCACAATGCTCCGCCGTAGAAGACGTGCTCCAGCTCGTCCGCGATCAGTCAGTCACCATGCGCGACCCGCAGCAAGTCAGTGATCAACTGGCCAATCTTGTACACGATGTTGAGCAGACCGAACAGACCGTGCAACAAGTGGAATCAATTTTCAGCGGGCTCACACCGGACATGGAAGGCATCATGCAGGACGTGGATACTTCCAGTTCCAGCAGTTCGGCGCAGAGAACAAGAATAGGAAGCTGATGCCATAGCCTGAGGGTGGAGCAGGCCTTTAGGCCTGCGTTTTGATTGAAAAAGAACCGGGCTTTAGCCCCAGCGGTAACTAGATGGTCCCAACGCGAAGCGCGAAACAATGGTAGCCCAGCGCGGAAGCGCTGGGTAGATGAAATAGAAATGAGAAGCCCGCTTCAGCGGGCGACACAAAAAGATGTCCACTCCCACCCCCGACGCCTATCTCACCGCTCTCCCCGCATGGGCGCGCGAGCTCTCTGAAAAATACTATTCGCGCTCTTACGCTCTCTTTGTTTTATACGGCAACGTGCGTGACCTCATTCCTTCACGCTCGCCCAGCGGCACGGATTTCCTATCGCTCGATCAATTTCTCTCCGGCGCTCTCTTCGGCCAGCGCGACATTGTCCTGCACTATGACCGCGGCGGACTGAGCTTCGGCAACGCCGACTCGCAAGCTGATTTTCGCCGCGCTCTGGAAGGCTATGACAGCTTTCACGGAACCAACTTCTGCCAGGGCGG
>DASZMF010000522.1:0-2064 GCA_035552035.1 Candidatus Angelobacter sp. | reverse complement strand
GCTGCTGCCGCTTCTCCGCCGCCGCCGCGACAAGCCTTCTCTAGTTCCTGGAAACTGGGACGCACCCGCGATGGCACCGCTCTCCGCGCTACTTCCACGGCCATGATCGGTGGTGTTCCCTTGATGAAAGCAATAATTGCCACGCGCAGTACGTGTTGGTAACAGTGCTCGTCTTCCACCGTCTTCTGCATATTTGCAGCGACCGGCCCCACTAATCCGTAGCAAAGCAGAATTCCCAGAAATGTTCCCACCAGCGCCGCTGCCACCTTGTGTCCGATTTCTTCCGGAGGCCCACCCAGCGCGCCCATGGTTACCACAACGCCTAATACAGCTGCCACAATGCCCAGTCCTGGAAGTGCGTCCGCCACGCTGCTCAGCGCGGAAACCGGCAGCGAAGCTTCATGATGGTGAACGTCCATATCCACTTCCATCATCTGGTCAACATCAAACGGATCAACGCCGCCACTCACCGCCATGCGCAGTGTGTCGCATACAAAATCGCAGGAGTGGTGGTCTTTTACAAACTCAGGATATTTCGAAATAATCGGGCTCTTGCTCGGACCATCAACATCGGCTTCCAGCGCCACCAGGCCTTCTTTACGGGCTTTATTGCAAAGATCAAACATCATTTTCAGCGTGGAAAGGTAGCGTTGCTTGCTGAAGGGAGAGCCTTTGAGCGCTCCCATAACTCCTCCAACAATTTTCATCACCACGTGCAGCGGATTTGCAATCAGCAGCGTCCCCAGGGCCGCTCCGCCGATAATCACCAGTTCGGCAGGCTGCACCAGCACCTTCATGTTCCCGTGTTCCATGAGATAGCCGGCGATAATGCAGCCGAAAACAACGACAATTCCAATAATGACAAACATGATTAGCTCTCAGATCTCCCAAGCGCGTCTTCCGGAAAAATCATGACGCGGTTTCCACCTTCTTTAGAACTGCAATTCAGGGCAGCCTGTGCGCGCTCCAGCAGCAGTTTCACCTGATCGCCTTCAGCTACTACAGTTCCCCCAATGGATACGCTTACCGGCAACTCGTCTCCCCACCACTCAACCTCTGAATAACTTTCCATCTTGCGTACCCGCTCGCCTACTTTCTTCAGCACAGAGCGATCGCAATTTTTTATGATTGCCAGAAATCTGTCCTCATGCCAGCAGCCAACAATGTCCCCGGGCCGCAATGCATTGCTCAACGTTTGCGCCACCACGGCGCGCGCCGCATCCACTGCGTCTTTACCGTGCTTATGGAATTTTGGTAACTGGTCCACCTCAGCCATCAGCACACAAAAAGGCAGGCGATGGTTTTCACACTCCGCAAAGCACTCTTGTAAGCGCAGCGTCATCGTGTTGGCGTCGGGTAATCCCGTAGCTTTGTCGATACAGCCTGGATTTTCCGGCCGTCCCCGGCGTTCATCGTTGGCCGGATACCGGCTCTCTTCAAAACACTCTGTTGCACCCACAATTTTGTTTTGTTGGTTTCTGAGTGGAATCGCACGTACATGCACCGGAATGCGATGGCCCGCCCGATGCCGTAACAGAACGTCTGCTTCCCTGGTCTTGCCATCACGCATGCTGTCTGTTAGTTGGCACGCTTCTCCGCAAGCGATGGGATTGCTTTCGTCCAGATCAATCAGGAATTTTTCCCGGCATTCGCGCCCGAGCACTTCTTGCGCCAGATAGCCACTGATGAGTTCTGCACCGTGGCTCCAAAAGACAATCCTCCGGTTCGTGTCCACCATGTACACGCCAACCGGCAGATTATCGAGCGCAGCTTTAAAGATTTCTGGATCTTGAAACATGGGCGTATTGCACTCCCCGTTAATCTATCGGCGGAGCTACACACATCTTCACGCTGGGCAAAGTTTGCCGGAGACATGGATTCAAAAGCTTAGGCGGGATTTTGATTCGCGGCTGTGGAAAAGATTTGCATGATATTTCGCGTGCTGGCCTGATCTGTATTAGAAAAGTCTAGGTATTCTTCTCCAGAATCATTACTAACCTCATCGGCCCGTGTGCGCCCTGTACCAGAATTTTTTCAATGTCGGCCGTGCGGCTGGATCCGCTA
>DASZMF010000521.1:0-2618 GCA_035552035.1 Candidatus Angelobacter sp. | reverse complement strand
CTTTTTCGGCCACAATCCACGGCTCTTCATCCACCAAGTATTTATTCACGGCCCCAATCAGCGACCATGCCGATTCCAGCGCCCGCGAGAACTGGTAATCGTCAAACAACTTGCCAAATTCCTGGATCACCGCCAGCGCGTGCTCTTTAATTACATCGTCCGTATCCTTGCGTGCGACGGTCGGCGATGGATAGGGTACTGATCCGTTAAAGTAACGGTTGATCATGGTTAAAGTGCGACTTGAAAGATTGCCCAGATCATTGGCCAGGTCGGAGTTATAGCGCTGGACCAGCGCGTCAAAGCTGAACGAGCCGTCCTGTCCAAACACGATTTCACGCAGCAGGAAATAACGCAGCGCGTCATTGCCCATCACGTCAATCACGGTTTCAGCGCGCACAATATTGCCGCGCGACTTCGACATCTTGCTCTCTTCAAACAGCAACCAGCCGTGCGCCACAATTGAATGTGGCAGCGGCAAGCCGGCAGCCATCAGGAACGCAGGCCAGTAAACGCAGTGAAAGCGAATGATCTCTTTGCCAATCATCTGCACATCTGCCGGCCAGTAATGTTCAAACTTTTTCTGCTCGGCCGGGTCCTGTGATCCCAGGCCAATGGCGGTGCAGTAATTGCTCAGCGCATCCAGCCACACATACATCACGTGCTTTGGATCGCCCGGAACAGGGATGCCCCACTTGAACGTGCTGCGGCTGATCGAGAGATCGCGCAACCCGGTCTTGACGAAGGCAATCACCTCATTGCGGCGCGTCTCCGGCCGTATGAAGTCTGGGTTCTGCTGGAAGTACGCCAGCAGTTGGTCAGCAAAACCAGAAAGCTTAAAGTAATAGTTCTCTTCGCTCACTGTTTCAGTCGGCCGTCCGCATTCCGGGCAGGGAGCGCCAGCGCCGGTCACGTCAACATAAAGCTCGTCAAAAACGCAGTACTGGCCGGTGTATGTGCCTTTGTAAATGTGGCCGTTCGCCTGCAGCCGACGAAAGAGTTCCTGCGCTCCGGCTTTGTGGCGAGGCTCAGTGGTGCGTATGAAATCGTCGTTTGAGATATTCATCTTCTCAAACAGCGCGCGGAACAGCCCGGAGACTTCATCAGCGAACTGCTGCGGAGTCATGCCGGCGGCCGTCGCTGAGCGCTCAATCTTCTGGCCGTGCTCGTCCGTGCCGGTAAGAAAGTATGTGTCAAAGCCCAGCATGCGTTTGCGGCGGGCAATGGCGTCACACACCAGCGTGGTGTACGCATGCCCAATATGCGGACGCGCGTTTACGTAATAAATGGGCGTTGTAATGTAAAACTTCTGGCTGCCCTTATCCATTGGTTACTTCCAGATAAACTTTAATGGCTTCCTGCATAACGGTCTTCAATGGCACTTTCTGCTCTTTAGCGATACGGCTGCAATCTTCATACTCAGGAGCATAGTTGCTGATACTGCCGTTCAAGTTGGCCAGTTTCATGCGAACTTCACCCCATTTCGTGCTGACGCACATATGCCGGCGCGTCAAGGCCGCCCTGGTTTCCCTGCGGATACGCACCCCCAGGGTCGTAGTCTCAGACAATATCAGCTTGGTCAGTCGCTGGCTGTCTTCTGTCCGACATAGCACCGTTAGCAGCATGCCCGGCCGGCTTTTCTTCATCTGGACAGGAATGCCAAAAGCATCCAGCGCGCCGCTGCTCAGTGCCTGCTCCATCACGTAGCCAAAGACCTGGGGCGACATATCGTCAATATTGGCCTCCAGCACCGTGATCTCTTCTGTGGGAAATGGCGACTCATGCTGAGCCGCAGTTTCACGAACAGTGACTTTACCAACAGTGGTCTCGCCAACAGTGGTCTCGCCAACAGTGGTTTCACCAACAGTGGTTTCACCAATAGTTAGCCGAACAACGTTCGGGTGATTCTTGAAGTTTCTTGTGCCCGCGCCGTACGCGACTTTTTCAGCTTTCATGGCAGGGAACTGTGAGAACCGTGAAGCCAATACGCTCACGATAGCCGCGCCTGTCGGTGTAACCAGTTCTTTCAGAATTTCTCCCGAATAGACCGGCGCTTTCTTTAGCAGCTCCAGCGTTGCCGGAGCAGGAATCGGAAACGTGCCGTGAGCACAAACCACGGTGCCACCGCCCACGTTCAGCGGAGAGCAAATCCATTCATCCACTCCCAGCGCTTCCGATCCGACTGAGGCGCAGACAATATCCACAATGGCATCAATCGCGCCGACCTCGTGAAAGTGGATCGTTTCGATATCACTGTTGTGGACCTTGGCTTCCGCCGCGCCAAGTGCTTCAAAAATCTTGATGGCCCGGTCCTTCGCCGACTGACTGATGGCCGCCTTGGAGATAATCTGCCGAATCTCTTTCAGCCCGCGATGCGAGTGGCTGTGCGAATGGTCCTCATGCGAGTGGCTGTGACTGTGCTTTTCGCCGTCACGCAAATGGCCGTGCGACTTTCCATCCTCATGGACGTGTTCGTGGCCTTGTGAGAGTGCCACCGTCGAAGGTGTTGCAGGGCTGACTGCTGAATGCTGAATGCTGAGTGCTGACTTCTCAGGGCTAAATGCTGACTGCTGAGTGCTGACTGCTTCTCCCCAGAACTCCTCGCGCGGCAACTCTTTTTC
>DASZMF010000520.1:0-1950 GCA_035552035.1 Candidatus Angelobacter sp. | reverse complement strand
GAAAACTCAGATTTGTAATTAAGCTTTTATGGCTTCGTGTGGTTCAACCATCACGTAACGGCCACTGTTGCCTTTGTCAACGAACTTGATGGTGCCGGTGACTTTGGCGAAGAGGGTGTCATCTTTGCCGCGACCAACGTTCAAGCCTGCCTTAATCGGTGTGCCACGCTGCCGGACAATGATGGTGCCACCCGGAACCAGCTGACCGCCAAAAGCTTTTACACCAAGCCGCTGCGCGTTAGAGTCGCGCCCGTTTCTGGAACTGCCTAAACCTTTTTTATGTGCCATAACAAATATCCTTCTTTATTTCGGGCCTGAGGCCCTTCATTTTCCTGGCACGGTCTGAGCCGTGCCTTGCTGCTGATCTTGTGGTGCTATTTCTTCTTGCCCTTGCTGGCGGCTTTTTTAGCTGCAGGCTTTTTGGCTGCTGCCTTGGGCTTGCTTTTGCTCTTGGCAGACTTTGCCGGGGCTGCGCCTTCTGCGGCTTCAGCTACTGGCTTCACCTTTTTGGGCTTGCGGGCTGGCAGCTCAGGAGCCTTGTGGCTTTCGCCGTCAAAGGCAATCTCAGTGATCCTGACTGCGGTAAATGGCTGGCGATGCCCGTACATTTTCTTGTATTGCTTTTTGCGCTTGAAGTGGAAGACCAAAATCTTGGCGGCCTTGCCACCTTCCATTACCTGGCCGCTGACCACAGCTCCGGCTCCAGGGCCGATTTTGCCAGCTTCAGAAGAAACAGCCAGAACGTCATTGAATTCCACTGTGTCGCCATTGGCGGCAGGCAGCTTTTCCATTTTCACTACGTCGCCGGGTGCGACGCGATACTGCTTTCCCCCGGCGCGAATTACCGCGTACATACTCTCTCCATCGCCCCTTCAAAGCGCATGGCTTAAAAGGACTTATATTGACTTGTAAGATTGCTTAGCAGCCATGCTCAACAGGCAGGAATTTCCACCAGTGGCAAACCCTGTAATTTTAACGTGATAGGGGGTTGGAGGTCAACCTTGGAATCGGGTTATCGCCGACATCGCACGTCATCGGGACATCGGAAGATCAATTTCACCGGCGGAGACGCGGAGGCGCGAAGAAAGGCTGCAAGATTGCCAAAATCGCCGGAATTGCCAAAATTGAAAAATTTAGATCGACCGTTCCGGTGCTCTGCTGATTGTTTCCAACACCAACTGGTAAAAACTTGGCGCCAGTTCAGCCACAACTTTCACTCGAAAATTGCAGAGTATCTCCTCGTGGTCGATTTTTACGATTCGGCAATCGCCGCCTTGTTTGCGTGACTTCATATCAAAGCAAACTGGATCGTAATCGACGTCTGGCCCTTTGCCAAAAGGCACAAAGCCGCCGGGAATCAATATTTTACGGCTATCAGGAGCATCACACATTTGCTGGTAAAACCCGTTCAAGTCTGGACCCGGAAGGTTTGCCAAAAGGCGATAGCTGCCTAGATCCACCTCAGCCCAGCGATAGGAGAGCAGCAATTGCTCAAAAAGACGAGGGAAGCGAAACTGGCCGGGTAGCTCCGCGTAGATTTCCTGCAGAAATGGCTGTGGCGTCTCAAACTTGATTGGCTTCCATCGCTTAAACCCATGTTCATCTTCTTCACCGACTGCCAGCTGCGCTGCTGGAGGCATGGAAAACTCGTTCACGATCATTTCATCCAGCTTCTCGAAAGCGGCAACGTAATCTTCCAGCATACGCTCTTGATCGTTCTTTAAAGTCATTATTTTAGCCACGAAGATATACCCGCCAGAAAAAGTAGGTCGTAAGGCTGCAGCCGATGGTGATTACTACATAACGCACTGCTTTGGGAGTCATTTTCTGGGCGTACCAGGCGCCTATGTAACCGCCGAGCGCGCCGCCAAAGACCATGACTATGGCCTGCGGCCAGAACACGGCGCGGGCAATGATAAAAATGATTACCGCAACGGCATTGCCGCAGGT
>DASZMF010000519.1:0-1623 GCA_035552035.1 Candidatus Angelobacter sp. | reverse complement strand
CCTTCTCGCTCACCACCGGCCCCATGGCTTTATTTTCAGTCGGCTCGCCAATCACGATTTTCGATACGCGCTCTTTCAGCCGCTCCACAAATACGTCATAAACTTTTTCATCCACGATGACGCGCGAGCACGCCGAACATTTCTGCCCCTGGAAGCCGAACGCCGCCTGCGCCGTGCCTTCCACAGCGGCGTCAAGGTTTGCGTCTGCATCAACAATGATCGAATCCTTGCCACCCATTTCCAGGATCGTGCGCTTGATCCACTTCTGCCCGGCCTGTGGCTTGGCCGCGCGCTGATTAATGTCCAGCCCAACTTCTTTTGATCCGGTAAATGCAATAAACCGCGTCTTCGGATGCTCCACCAGCCCCGCGCCAAAAGTCGATCCTGAACCAGGGCAGAAATTCACCACGCCATCCGGCAAGCCCGCTTCCTGCAATACTTCAAAAAACTTCGCGGCAATCGCCGGAGAATCATGCGAAGGCTTCAGCACCACCGTGTTGCCGGTAACAATCGCGGCCATTGTCATGCCGGCCATAATCGCGCATGGAAAATTCCACGGCGGAATCACCGCGGCCACGCCCAGCGGAATGTACATCACGCGGTCAGCCTCGCCCGGCATCTGCACCACGGTCTTGGCCTCGGCCAGCCGCAGCGCCTCGCGCGCATACATCTCGGCAAAATCAATCGTCTCGGCAATGTCGGCATCGGCTTCAGCCCAGTTCTTGCCCACCTCAAAAACCATCCACGCGGCAAATTCAAATTTGCGCTCACGCAAAATCGCCGCCACCGCATGCACCAGCGCCGCACGCTGCTGCACCGTGGTGCGCTTCCAAGTCTCAAATGCAGCCAGCGCAGACTGTATCGCCGGCTCCACATGCTCCTTGCCCGCACTCTGGAACACGCCCACAACCTCGCTCGGCCGCGCCGGGTTCACGCTCTTGATCTTCTCCGAGGTCTTGATCAGCTTGTCGCCAATCACCATGTCATATTCGCGCCCCAGCTCAGCCCGAACCTTGCCGATGGCCGCCTTCATCCTGCGTGCATTCTCGGCGTTGGTGAAGTCAGTCAGCGGTTCGTTTTTAAACGGAGTCGTAGGGATATGCAGCGTAGGTTTCGATATGTCCAGAAGGGTAGCCATATAATTTCCTTTTTTGCGCTCTAGAGGGCGCGTAATGATGTGAAGCAAACCCTCTATTTTACTCTTTTGGGGCGATCTCTGTTTGCTCAATATTTTGCGGCTTTTGTTTTATCTGGAAGCGAGTTTAGCTTCAGGTGGCTCCTTCTTCAGCGCGAGACGATGCTCACTGTCTTTTCTTGCTGCGTTTAATTGCCTCAGCCAATGCGATATCTTGGTCTGTATCAGGAAACAGGATCCCTACTATTTTTTTGAAGATTGCCTTCCATTCGGCAACTAGCCATTCATTTTCTTTCCACTGAACGCTCAATGAGATGGGGGTAAATAAGGAAGGATTGGCTGTGAACCACTGCTCCAATATCTGCGGTAAGCTCAACGTTCTAAAGTGTCCCGTTACCATTTCAAGCGCCTCAATATCCGAACAGAACAAGGGACGAACTTTAATCTGCGCAAACTTCTGTACATCCAATTGCTCTTCCAGAAAAGTA
>DASZMF010000518.1:0-4884 GCA_035552035.1 Candidatus Angelobacter sp. | reverse complement strand
AGCTTTTACTTCAATGATGCATTGAACGTGCCCATCGAGTTTGGTGGCGAGATCACAGAAGGTGCCACGTATGGCAAATTCAGAAGTAATTTCTGAATACTTGTCATAGCCGAAAAGTTCCGAGAGCATATCAGTAACGATAATGACGGTGTCTGACTCATTTACATCGCGCTGTTTTGCAGATTGAGTAATAGGTTGGAACTTCTTGAGACCTGCTGAAAGCCTATCTGACACACGACCGGGAATGCTTGACATTAAAGCTCCTCAAAGTGGCTGAAGTTTCTGCTAAGGTTGGCGCGGATTATATAACGCGTTGGGAAGAAAGCAGTGGGTTATATCTATTAGATTTTTCTAATATTGGTTGATCTTCTATATGCCTTGTGACTTCATAGGAGATGGCGTTTAGGTGTCGCCGCCTACGGGGCTTGGGTTTTGTGGGTTTCATTTTTCCCCCAGGGCTTACGCACCTGGGCTAGGCTCTTTGGCGCACTACGTCGCTGCGCTATTGCGAGTCGAAGAGATATGACGTACCCACGCATTTCATTAGCGGGCAGCGGATATCAGTCGTCCCTGACGGGACTTATCCCTCGAGTGTCCTGTTTCCCGCCACTTAATTCTCAGCGCGCGTGGCGCGCCTGCGAAACGTAGAGGGCTATTTTCAATCGTCCCTTGCGGGACTGAGTTATCGATTTATCTTTGAGTTAATCCCACCGAACCAGCTAAGAGCCCGTTCCGCTGGGCGACTGAATGAATCCGGAAAATGCCTGTCGACGTGAGCGTTGATTATTTTAGGGATTAATGCTGACATCGATTATCGATTGATGTCGTGAAGGACTCGTGCACTTGAGCTAGATTCTTTCGCACTCAACTTTGCTGGGGCAAGCCGACGCTCTGCTCTATCGTGTCGCGAAAAAAATCTTTTTATGTTATTCGTCCTTTAATTTTTTTCTACTCATATCGCAACGCCTCAATCGGATCCAATCGCGATGCCTTGATCGCCGGCAGCATACCGCTGATGAGACCGACCACGATGAGGATCGCGGTGGAAACTAGCAGGTGCATGGGAGCGATGGAGAGATGGATATCGCCGGCGTCGGCGTTTTTGGCCATTACGCTGTAAACGGGGATTGTGCCGATGATCCAGGAGATGGCATACGCGACGATGACGCCGAGGATGCCTCCGGCAAAGGTGATGGCCATGGCTTCTGCCAGAAATTGCGTGAGGATGTCGCGACGGCGCGCGCCCAGCGCTTTTTCCACGCCGATTTCACGCGTGCGCTGCGTTACGGAGACGAGCATGATGTTCATCAAGCCAACGCCGCCGATGCCCAGCGTGAGTGTGCCGATAAACGTGAGCAGCACTTGCAGCGCCATGGTGATAATTTTCCAGTTGTTCAGGTTCTTCATGGTGTTCCACACAAAGACGGCGCGCGGATCCTTGGGGTTGAACTCGTGGGACGTGCCCAGCACGCTGCGGATGCTGCCTTCCACTTTTTCGTAATCCACGCCGTCATAGTCGAGCCATATGCCGTCGAGATAGCGCGTGTCGCGCATGGCGCTCATGGTGGAAAACGGAATGTAGATAATTTTATTTACGTTGTCGTCGCCTTCCTGCATTTTGGCTTCAAGAATGCCAATCACTTCAAAGCTGATGCCGCCAATGCGGACGCTCTCGCCCAGCGCGGGCAGTCCGGAGAAAAGTTTGTCTTTGGCGTCTGAGCCCAGCACGGCCACGCGGGCGCGTTGCAGTTCGTCGGCGTCATTGTAGAAGCGTCCGGTTTGGAGCGCGAGCGCGCGCACAGGAATAATGTCGGGCGTAAAGCCGCTGACGGTGAGCTGCTGCGTACGGTTATCGTGCTGCACGTTTGTAGGGAATGACGCTTCTGGCGAAATATGTTTGACCAGCGGAATCTCTTCCTGCAGATGCTGTACGTCGTCGATCATGAAGCGGACTTGTGTGCCGGCTTTTGAGCCGCCGGCTTGTAAGGAGGTGCGTCCGGGAAAAACTCCCATCATCTGCATGCCGAAGTTGGAAAAAATTCCGGTAATCGCGCGGCCGAACCCAGCGCCGTAAGCCAGCAAAATTACCACCGTGGCAATGCCCCACGCCATGCCCAGCATGGTCAGCGCCGTGCGTCGGCGATTGTGCTTGATGGACGAATACGCCTGGCCTAATAAATCGTGAACCATATTTACTCTCTAACGCCTACTCTCTTCTGAGTGCTTCCACCGGCTGCAGCAGTGAAGCTTTCCGTGCCGGATACAATCCCGCGACTATCCCCGCGATGGAAAGCGAGATCACCGCCACTGCCGCAGACGCCGGCACAATATGCGGCAAATCAAATCCCGGAGGCGTCGGCAGCATGGCCAGCACAGCCATTACGCCCGCGGAAACCCCAATGCCCAGGCCTCCGCTCAACGCCGTAAGAAACGCGCCTTCCAGAAAAAACTGCATCAGGATGCGGCGGTTCGTCGCGCCCAGGGCTTTCATTAAACCGATTTCGCGTGTGCGCTCCGCTACGGAAACAAGCATGATGTTGACGATTCCAAGCGCCCCTAAAATTAGAGTCACCATACCCACGCCGCCCAGAAAAATATCCATGCCGTCAAAAATCTTGCCCACCGTGTCCTGCGTTTGCACCGTGTCCCAGCCTTCAAAGGCCTCTGTGTTTTTGGCGTCAAAGCCGTGGTTGCGCGCAATGATCTGGTGTACCTGCTCCACCGCGCCAGCGTGTTTATCCCTGCTCACCGGACGCAGCACCAGGTTCCCGATATCCGACGACGTATACACCGTCTTCATCGGAAAATATTGATGCATGGTGCTGAACGGAATATAGATGCGCAGGTTGTTCATGTTATTTTCCTGCCGTCCGATATTCGCCAGCACGCCCACCACTTCAAAACTCACGCCATTCAGCAGAATCGAGCTGCCAATCGACGGACGTCCCGGAAACAAATTCCGCATCATCTGGAAGCCCAGCACGCATACCTGGCGTTTCTGCGTTTCGTCGCCATCATTCAGCCAGCGTCCTTCGCCCTGCGGCAGAAAGCGGATCTTATTAAAGTTCGGCGTGCTTCCCGTAACCGACCCGCTGGAAGTGGCGTAGTCACTTTGCGCGCGAATATCCCCGCGATTAATCACCGGGGCCACATCGCCCACCAGCGTAGCTTCGCGCCGGATGTCCTGAAAATCTTTGTAAGTCAGCAGATACCGCTTCATGTCCTGCGCGCCCTGCCCAGCCACCGACGGAATCTGCCCGCCCCATATAAAGATCACATCTTCGCCAATGCTGGCCATGTTCTTGCGCTGCCCAGATCTGAACCCTTCGCCCACGCCCACCAGAAACAGCAATGACCCAACGCCCCAGGCAATGCCAAACATCGTCAAAAACGAGCGCAGCTTGTGCGCCCATAAGATGCTCAGTACCTGCCCGATCGTGTCCAACGCCATTCTCATCTGCTGCTACCTGATCGTTCCTTGTCAGTTATTTTGCGGGGATTCTTCCAGCTTAATCGATTTCTATTGCTGGTAGGTAATACGGACGCAACTGCCCTTTGGTTCCCTGCAATTTAGACGGCAAAAAGCAGGAATAGTCTCTAAACTCACTAGGAACATTTCTACCCTTAGAATACGTCCATCACGCCATTCGCGCGGACTGAATACCGCTCTTAATTCTTCGATCTCTTGCCCTTTCGGTCTCCCGCGCAGCCACGCGCCCGCGCCCAGGTTGTGCGACTCCTATCCACCGTAGCGCCCTTTGCACCGTAGCGGTTGACCCGTTTTTTCTTGCGCCTTAGCTGTTCCATATGTCTTCCTCTGCGCTCTCTGCGGTAAAAATCCTCCACAGCAAAAATCATAACGAGGAAGCGTCATTTGTATTTGTTTATGTTGGCCGCTCCGTAGCGCCCGTTGCGGTTAATTTCTTCCTCGCACTCCCGCGGTAAAATCTAACAAAAGTACATTTGTTTCCGCTGTTTTCTGAACCATCAAACCCCGGCACACTTTGCCGATAACTAAGGTACAAGACCTTCGTGAAACAAGGAGCACCACCATGCACAAACTGAAAATATTAGTCGCGGAAGATGATCCTCTTACTCTTACCTTACTGGAAAGATTGCTCGTGAGCTGGGGCTATGAAGTTTTCACCGCGCTTGATGGCCGCGAAGCCCGCACCATTCTGCAGGGCGGCGGCTTTCATCTGTGCCTGCTCGATTGGGAAATGCCGGCCATGACCGGCCGCGACCTCTGCGAGTGGGTCCGCGTCACAGATTTTCAGCCCACGCCGTACGTGATCCTGCTTACTGCCAAAGGCAACCCGCAGCAGATTTGCGATGGCTTTGCCGCCGGCGCTCATGACTACATCACCAAGCCCTTTGAGCGTGACGATCTCCGCTACCGCCTCGCCGATCTCTCTCTGCGCGTCATGCGCGCTGAAGCTCTCGGTGAAGCCGCCGCCGGCGTTGAGCCCATTGATATGTACCGGCTCGACCTCGGCAGGTATGGAAAAACGCTTTCGCTGCCATCTTAGCTTTGCTGCAAAAAAAGCCGCCAGCAGAAAATTAGTCGGCCGTCTTGTGCGCTTTGCCTTACAGCAACGGTTTCCAGTGCGCGCCGCCATCGTCAGACGTTACGATCTTAAAGACCTCGGTCTTCGGATCGGTAAATTCATTCGTGTTGTGCACCTGCGTCGTCTTGCCATTGGATTCATAACTGGAATCGTAGGTCCACACATTGCCCTGGATCACCACGTTGTTCGTGGTGGGCTTGGTGCCAGAGCCGGAAAAAGTGCTGTAACTGTAAGTCTTCTCTTTGCTGTTGTAGGAATAAACCGTGAGCTGCCGGGTTTCATTGCCGTTCATCGTCACAATCTGCTCACAGAGCAA
>DASZMF010000517.1:0-5869 GCA_035552035.1 Candidatus Angelobacter sp. | reverse complement strand
CGAGGCGGCGTGGACCTCATCTTCGGTGACTGGCGGATCAAAGTTAAACAGGGTTTTGATATTTCTGCACATCCTTCATAAACCTCAATACATATTTTCTTGCGCGGGCGGGCGCAGCGCAAGGGGTTTTCCATCGCCAACCGGGCGATAGTTTGCAGGAGAGCGGCGGCTGAGTCAATTTGCGTAATTCTGGTTGATCGAGCGCTTTCGAAGTCCGATATTTCTGGGCTGAACTCTAAGTTGTGATGGGATGAAATTTCTTGGTGGCCATCACGCCCAGCACAATGAATAGCACCATGAGGATGACCTGGGCTATCGCAAAAGGCGGCTCTTTTCCTGTGGGAGCAAGCGCATGCAGCGACGGAATCTTGAGAAATGACTGGGCGACCAGGACGAAGCAATTGAAATAGAGCGCGATGACGGCGGTAATGACGTAGGTGGCGCGCCATTTGCCGGTCAGATGAAAGGTATAGCGCGCGGGAACACAGATTGCCAACACGATTAGAGAAAGAATGCCAAGAATGATGCCTGGCGTGATGTGTTCAAAGGGGAAGAAGAAGCCGGTGATGCTGGTCAAGGCGGTGGTAATGAGAAAGAGCGCGGTCAGGCCGTCCATGCGTTTGCCGCTCATCATGCCGAATACAACGATCAGGCCGGCAACGATGGCAATGAGGCTGATTGCTACGTGAATCTGGGTGTACGTGGCGAGCGACATGCCAAAAACCATGGGGAGTGCCTCCTGCTGAATTAGCTAGCGATAGTACGACGATGAGGCGGAAATTACTACCCACAGTCAGTTAAATATGGGCGGGACTTTGCAGGAGCGGCGGCTCTCGCGTTAACCTTATCGAGACCAAAATGGCACTGCCTTTCAAACTCATCTATACCGACGACTACTATCTGCCGATTGGCGCGCATGTTTTTCCGGCGGAGAAATACCGGCTGATCCACAAGCGTCTGCTGGAGACCAAGCTGGCCGAGCCTGCCGATTTCATCGCACCGCAAGCGGCACTGGATGAAGACATACTGCTGGTGCATACGCGTGAGTATGTGCAGAAGCTGAAGATGGGAACGCTGTCCGCGCAGGAAGAGCAGCAGATGGAAGTGCCGTATTCGCCGGAACTGGTGAAGGCCTTCTGGCTGGCGGCGGGCGGATCGATTCTGGCGGCGGACTGCGCGTTGCGCGACAGTATTGCCTGCAACATTGGCGGCGGATTTCATCATGCGTTTCCTGATCACGGAGAAGGCTTTTGCGTGATTCACGATGTGGCCGTCGCGATTAAGCGTATGCATAAAGATGGAAGAATCACGCGGGCCATGACGGTGGATTGCGACGTGCACGATGGTAATGGCACGGCTGCTATCTTTCCTCCGAACGGCAGGCATCCAAACATTGGGTCACCGGAAGTCGGACCCCAGAAAGTTGGGTCACCGAAGCCGCGATCCGGGCAATTGCCGAGCGCTGGGGCGAGCCAGTTGGATGTTCGCGGTGCGTACGGCGAATCGGGCAGTAGTGGTGAGCTGGAGGTATTTACGATTTCACTTCACCAGGCGCATAACTATCCCATGCATAAGCCGCCGTCTTCTATTGATGTGAATTTGCCGGACGGAACAAATGATAAGGAATATCTGGGCTGGCTGGAGCAGTCGTTGAGTTCGGCCTTCCGGCAGTTTGAGCCGGAGCTGCTGTGCTACATCGCCGGGGCAGACCCATATAAAGAAGACCAGCTGGGCGGACTGGCGCTGACCATCGAAGGGCTGAAGAAGCGCGACGAGTTGGTGCTGAAGGTGGCGAAGACGCGGAACGTTCCGGTGATGATTACATACGCGGGCGGCTATGCACGCAAGGTGGAAGATACGGTGACGATCCATTGTAATACGGTACTGGCGGCAAAGGAGATTTACGCATGAAGCTGCAACTGGTGCGCCACGCAACTCTGCTGCTGGATTATGCCGGCATGAAAATTCTGGTCGATCCCATGTTGAGCGACGCAGGCGAGATGGCCGCGATACAGAACTCACCGCATCCGCGTCCGAACCCGCTGGTGCCGCTGCCGTTTCCTATTGAGCAGGTGCTGGACGGCGTGCAGCTGGTGCTGGTGACGCATACGCATCGCGACCACTGGGACGATACGGCGATCCAGGTGGTGCCGAAAGATTTGCCGTTGCTGTGCCAGCCCGAAGACCTGCAGAAGATTGAGGCTGTCCATTTTGTGAATGCCACGGCGGTGCATGACACAAAATACTGGAGCCATATATGCATTACGCGCACAGCGGCGCAACATGGCTCAGGCGAGATGGCGCGCGCCATGGCGCCTTCCAGCGGTTATGTGTTGAGCAGCGAGGGCGAGCCGACCGTGTATATCGCCGGCGATACGATCTGGTATGACCAGGTGGCGGATACGATCAAGGAACATAATCCGCAGATCATTGTGGTGAATGCCGGAGCGGCGCAGTTTTTGCATGGCGATCCGATAACGATGACGGCGGGAGATGTGATCCGGGTGTGCCGGGCCACGCCGCATGCGCAGGTGATAGCTGTCCACATGGAGGCGATTAACCATTGCCTGCTCACGCGCGCGGAACTGGCGCAACAGGCGCATTCAGCTGGAGCGAGGCTGGTGATTCCGGGTGATGGCGTGCGAGTGGCGCTGCAGGGCGGGTAAAAGTTTTGCCGCAGATTTGCGCGGATGAGCGCAGATCAGGAATTTTAGCCGCGAATAAACGCGAAGAACGCGAATCAAGAATTTTGTGGATTAAGGTGGGCTAGAGATTTTTCGGGTTTTGTTTTGTAAAGTGAGGCAATTAAAAATGCAGAGCTGCACAACTCAAGATTGCGATGTGGGTTCTTACTAAGCAGAGTACCTGCTTATGAAATGTGAAATCTGCAAAGCGATCAAGAAGTTGGGCCTGGATGAGTCAGCGCATGACCTGTGGGTTTGTGCAGACGTGAAGTCGCCCAGAGAGATTCTGGAAAAAGCGCATGTGGCGATCCATCACAGGTGGCATGAGTTGAGTGAATCAGTGTCAGCCAGGTGGGAAGCCGCGGAGTATATGCCGCATCAGCGGGCGCATTATGTGACGCTGGGTTTGTAGGGTTAGAGCCACGTCTTCGGCGCTTTTGTCTGAATGCCCAAAAGTTTCGAGAGTTTGCGTCTTAGCGTGTTTGCTCCTTTGAGCAGTTTCTAGCTGCTAGCAGTGAGACGTAGCAGTGCTACGTCTCTACGGTAAGATTTTTTGCGATCCTGCATCTTTTTGGGTACCTAATCTTTTTTGGTGCTTATTTTTTTGGTACTTAATATTGGTACTTAATAAAAGGTATTCAGTTTACGAAGGCGATTTGCTATCTTCGTGGCTGGTGAGCGGGGTCTGCCGCAATCTTCTTTGAGAAGTTAATCTTTGAGAAGTTAATCTTTGAGAAGATGATCTTTGAGAAGTATGATCTTTGAGAAGCATGCAATAGAGCGCGCAACGGGCAAAAAGCCGTTGCGTTTTGTCATTTTGGGGTTGCGACCCTCTGCCGATGCTCTCAGCCGAAGGGGCCTTGGGCCTGGTCGGTGCAAGGACGGAGCTTGGACGGCCCAAGGGCCGTGCGTGGGCGGAGCAAGGTCGGTGCACGGTCGGTGCAAGGTCTGATTTGCGGAAGTGCTTTTGTTTGCAACAGGAATTAAAAAAATGACGGGGTGGGGGAGAGGGCGAGATTGCCAGAATTGCCAAAATCGCCGGAATTGGGTAATTGAAGACCTTTTGCCACACAGGACATTTCGTGCTTACTCCTGAGCTCGCCCTGAAAGGTTTACAATTTAGGACGGTCAGGTCAGGGCGACCGAAGCACTGGCAAGCCGAGAATTCAGCAACACGCAACCCACAGGGCTGGACACATCTATGGACTCCTCGATTCTCCGTCAACTCAAGAAAATTGCAGGCAAAGACGCGGTACTGGATAAACCGGAAGAGCTGATGCTCTATGAATATGATGCCGGCACGGACGTGCATCGTCCGGGGGCGGTGGTGTTTGCCCAGACCACGCAGCAGGTTTCACAGATCATGAAGATGGCCAGCGACAAGAAGATTCCCGTGGTGCCGCGCGGTGCGGGCACGGGATTGAGTGGCGGGGCCATTGCGCGGCGTGAGGCGATTGTGCTCTCGCTGGCGCGGATGAATAAGATCCTGGAAATTGATGTCCCCAATCAGCGGGCGGTGGTGCAGCCGGGCGTGGTGAATCTGGAGTTGAGCAATGCCACGGTGAAATATGGCTACTACTATGCGCCTGATCCATCGAGCCAGAAGGCGTGCACGATTGGCGGCAACGTGGCGGAGAATTCCGGCGGTCCTCATACGCTGGCGCTGGGTGTTACGGTGAATCACGTGACTGGTTTGGAGATTGTGCTGCCGGACGGAAAAGTAGTGGAGTTTGGCGGCAAGGCGCAGGATTCAACCGGGCTGGACATGACCGGCTTCTTTGTGGGCTCTGAAGGCACAATGGGGATTGTGACGCGCATTACCGTGAAGCTCACCAAACTGCCCGAGCATGTGACTACGCTGCTGGCGATTTATAACACGGTGGAAGATGCCGCGAATACTGTCGTCGCAATTACGCAGAGCGGCGTGACACCGGCGGCGCTGGAGATGCTGGATGGATGGATGGTCCGCTGCGTTGAGGCGAATGTGCATGCGGGCTATCCGGAAGACGCAGCGGCGGTGTTGCTGATTGAACTTGAGGGCATGCGTGAAGTGGTGGAAGAGCAGGCCAAGACCGTAAGCGAAGTTTGCCTGCAGCAGAAGGCACGCGAAGTCCGCCACGCGAAAGATGAAAAACAGCGGCAGCTGTTGTGGCTGGGGCGGAAGACGGCGTTCGGATCAGTGGGCCGCATCTCTCCCTCTTATTACACGCAGGATGGTGTGATTCCGCGGACGAAAGTGCCGTACACGCTGGCGGAGATTGAGCGCATCAGCAAGAAATACGACTTGATTATCGGCAATGTGTTTCATGCCGGCGATGGCAACCTGCATCCGCTGATTCTGTTTAACAATCGCGATCCCAAGCAGGTGGAAAAGGCCCATGCGGCGGCCAAGGAAATTATGGCGTGCTGCCTGAAGTTTGGCGGATCGATTACCGGCGAGCACGGCGTGGGGCTGGAAAAAATGGGGCTGATGACGGCCATGTTTACCGAGGACGACCTGGAAGTAATGATCCGGCTGCGCAATGCGTTTAATCCTGATTCGATTTTGAATCCGCAGAAGATGATTCCTGAGCTGCATTTCTGCCGCGAGATTACCGGGCCGCTGCCCAAAGCCAAGGTTGAGCCGGTGGAGGGAGTGCTGGCATGAGTTCGGTGGTGAGCCCAGCTTATATAGATCGGGACCTGGCGGCGATAGTAGGCGAAACGCACATCACGCACGATCTGCGAGGCTTTGATATTAACGGCGTGGCGCCTTCGGTAGTGGTTTTTCCCGGATCACCCGACGAAGTGGCTGCGGTTTTGCGGCTGGCGAGTGAGCGCGATTTAGTTGTGGCTCCGGCGGGAGGCCTGACCAAGCAGCAGATTGGCGGCGTGCCAGAGCGCGTGGACATATTGCTCAGCACCACGCGCATGAACAAGATTGAAGAGTACGATCCGGGCGATTTGACCATTGCGGTGCAGGCTGGCATGCCGTTCGCCGCAATGCAGCGCAAATTAAATGAGCACCATCAATGGGTGCCGTGTGATGCGGCGAGCCTGGAGCGTGCGACGATCGGCGGCTTGCTGGCCACAGGCGCTGCCGGACCGCTGAAATCAACGTTTGGCCATATGCGCGATTTCTGTATTGGCGTCCAGTTTGTGACCACGGACGGCAAGGTAGTGAAAGGCGGCGGACGCGTAGTAAA
>DASZMF010000516.1:0-1664 GCA_035552035.1 Candidatus Angelobacter sp. | reverse complement strand
CTGAAACGCGATCCCGCAAACATTTGTTTATGGTCTGGGCTTTTCAAAATTCAACATCCAATTGGTCCCGAACTGGTCTGTGAACATGGCGAAGCGGAAGGCCCAGGGTGTTTCCTGCGGCGGCTGCGTGGCTTTGCCTTTCTCACTCAGGGCGGCAAACAACCGGTCTGTTTCTTCAACTGACTCACACTGCACGCAGACAAAATAATTATTGCCCGCGCTGAAGGGCATGCCGGGCATATTGTCCGAGGCCATCAAGACAGCTGCTCCTTTGGTGATGCGGGCATGGGCGATGCGATCTTTGGCTTCCGGCGGAATATTGCCGCCCATGTCAGCGAACGTGATCAGGTGCAGGTCAGAGCCCAGGCATTTTTTGTAAAACGTCATGGCTTCACGGCAATTTCCGTTGAAGATCAGGTAGGCGTTGATTTCCTTCATTGTTTACTCCGTTGTGAATGCGGTTTATTTTCCGAAATTCAAGAGTTGCTGGCCAGGGAGAGAATGTTGCCATCAGGATCTTTGAGCCAGGCGACTTTGATTTTTCCGCCGTAATGCACGTCACCTTTGCGTGTGACATTCGGCATATCGTAATGCTCAAACGTCACTCCTTTGGCGGCCAGGTCTTGCGCCAGCTTTTCCACGTCGTTGACCATCCATGTGGCGGCGGTGGCCTGATTGGTTCCCGCGAATTGCGATTTATAGATCAGCAGCTTGCTGTGGCCGCTCTGGTAAGTGCGCGTCTCAGGTTCCTGCGGCTCATGGGCAACTTTGAAGCCGAGCTTCTCTTCATAGAATTTTCCGGCTGCCTCCAGATTTTTTACGCCGATGGTGGCGATTGCGTCAAAATTTCCAATCATAGTGTTGACTCCTTTAAAACTTGTGATGCGATGCGGCGCGGTGATGAAATGCAAATCTTCAGGATCTCAGACTATTGGATATCTGTGAGATTGAAGCACAAGGTCCTTCAGGGCTACTCACCCGCTGAAGAAAGCGCGGGTTCGCTACGCCCTTCAGGATGACGTTCTAATGAAGAGACAGTCATTCGCAGCATTTCATGCCGCTTCACGGCCAATGAGATGGTCAAAAAAATTACGTGCCAAATCTTTCCGCCGAGCGCGCCTTGGCTTTGGCGGCTTCTTCTTCGCGATTCTTGGGTGGCGCGGTGGTTTCCAGGGAGCGCAGCAGCCGATTGGAGACGGCGGCTATTTCGTGAATCGCGGCCGCAAAAGCCTCTTCATTGGCCTTCGACGGTTTGCTGAAGCCGGTAATCTTTCTTACAAACTGGAGCGAGGCGGCGTGGACCTCATCTTCGGTGACTGGCGGATCAAAGTTAAACAGGGTTTTGATATTTCTGCACATCCTTCATAAACCTCAATACATATTTTCTTGCGCGGACGGGCAGAGCGCAAGGGGTTTTCCATCGCCCAAGCTGGCAATGGTCTGCTACAGAGCTGCGGCTGAATTTATTTGCGTACTCTCTGCTGGTCGAACATTTTTAAGTCCGCTATTGCAGGCTGAACTCTAAGTTGTAATGGGATGGAACTTTTTGGTGGCCATCACGCCCAGCACAATGAATAGCACCATGAGGATGACCTGGGCTATCGCAAAAGGCGGCTCTTTTCCTGTGGGAGCAAGCGCATGCAGCGACGGAATCTTGAGAAATG
>DASZMF010000515.1:0-2715 GCA_035552035.1 Candidatus Angelobacter sp. | reverse complement strand
GCTGGCAGTATCATTCGGATTGATGACCGAAGAATACTGCAACAAATAACGACCGGTGCGCGTCGGCATGAAGGCTGCAAGGTAAGGATTGATGGAGGTTGAGACCACATCCGAGGGCGCGCCCACTGTGCCGAGGCTGTTGGTATAAACGCTGGATGCCGACAGGCCGTAAAGCAATTGATATTTGTAATCGCGGCTCTTCAATGAGACAGCCTGCTCACCCTCAACGTATTCTCCGCTGGGAAGCGTCTGGTCATTGCGAGGCTGCGGATACAGGCTGATCAACTGTCCGGTGCCAAGAGAAACGGTGTAAGCACCGTTGGTGTTGGAGTACCAGGGGTCATTAGAAGCTGGATCCGTTGAAGCTGGAACCGTATCTTTGGTGGCAGACGACTTGTCTTTGCTGCTGCTGTCGGCAGGCTTCTGCGCGCTTGCGTCAGCGGACTTATCGTTGCTATTGCTGTTGTCAGTTGTGCTCTGCGCAAGCGCTGAGGACAAGCCGATCAGCACGAAAGCAAACAGAGAAAAGAGGGCCCGTTTTGCAAGTAGATTGATTTTCATCGGATTTTTCCTCACAGGGCTTAAATTCACGGGACTTAACTTCACGGGACCACCACCGTATCTCCTGGATGTAGAGCGATGTTCTGCTCAGTCTTTTTTCCCTGGACCACTTCCTTGTACTTAAACTTGAGGCGCATTTGCTTGCCTTCGCCGGAGCGGAGGACCACGATGCTGTCCTTCTTGGCGAATGGTGTAAAGCCGCCGGCCTGTGCGATCAGTTGCAGCACTGTCGTGTCCGCGTTGAGCGCGTACGTGCCAGGCCGCGTAACTTCACCGGTGATGAAGGCGCGCTTGCTGTGAATCTCCGCCACGGTGACCGTGACTTGCGGATTGTTGAGAAAGCTTTTCAGCTTTTCTCCAACTAATTCCTGAATCTGCAACGGAGTGAGCCCGCTCACTTTCACTTCATTGATCAGCGGCAGCGAGATATTGCCGTCTGTGCGGACTACAACGGTTTGCGAAACTTCTGGCTCTTTCCATACGTTGACGTGGAGAACGTCAGAGTCTCCAACGATGTATCCGGCGGGAACGGACTCGGCCGGTTTGGCGATGTCAGCAGGCTTGGCGTCAACGCCGGAAGCGGCGTCGGCCGACTTCAGGCTTGCGCTCTGCGTCTGTGCGGCCAGGCTGCCAGCGCAGGCCAGGCAGCAGATGGCTACGATATTGATCATCAACTTCTTGTGCGAAAAATTCTTCACCGAAAACATATTGGCTCCACTCTCCGTCAACAATCCGCTGTGATCAGCGGGAATAAATGTTTGTTACTTTGCGCCCTTGCCCAGAAGAATGACTTTGACCGTTTCAAAAATCACGGCAACGTCCAAAGAAATGGAAAGGTGCTTGATGTAAAAGAGGTCGAGTTCCAGCTTCCTCTTTGCGTCTTCAACGGTTGAACCGTACTGATACTTGATCTGGGCCCACCCGGTCAGTCCCGGCCGCACGGTGTGCCGCTGAGAGAAAAAGTCGAGTTGGGTTTCCAGCATTTCGCAGAAATACGGCTGTTCAGGGCGAGGTCCCACCAGGCTCATGGTTCCACGCAGAATATTGAAAAATTGCGGCAGCTCATCAAAGCGATACTTGCGGATGAACGCGCCGACGCGGGTAATGCGACTGTCACCGTCTTGGGCCCAGCTGGGGCCGTTTTTCTCGGAGTCCGTGCGCATGGAGCGGAACTTGAAGATTTCAAAAATCTCGCCGTGCAGGCCCACACGCTTCTGGTTGAAAAGTACCGGCCGACCGCTTTCAATGATGATGGCCAGCGCAACTGCTCCCATAATGGGCAGAGTAAGCGTGATTGCCACCAGCGCGGCGATGATATCCATGGTGCGCTTGGCCATACGCAAAAAGCTGCTCTTGCGGAAACCGTCATTAAAGATGAGCCAGCTGGGTGAAAGCTTTTCGAGGGCGATGCGTCCGCTGATTCTTTCAAAAACGGTGTGCGCATCTTCCACTACAACGCCGGCAAACTTAAGGCGCAGAAGCTCGCGATAGGGCATGCGTCCGCGCTGTTCTTTAAGCGAGAGCACAACGCGATCAATATTCTTTTCCTTGACCAGCGCTTCGAGTTCGCCCAAGCCGCCGATGATCCCGGGATTCACCAGGGACATGCCGATGTTCTCGCCTTTTTCATCCAGAAAGCCGAGGACTTTCAGGTTGAGATCAGGGCGATCGCAGATTTCACGCGTCAGTGAGATGCCAGTCGCGCCGGTGCCGACGATCAGCACGCGCTCAGGGCTGCGCAGAAAGAAGAAGCCTTTGGCATCCAGCAGCAGGCGCCAGGCAAAGATCAAGGTAAGAATGGTTGGAACGGCCAGCGCAGCAATACCGCGTCCCAGGCTTACGCCGGGAGCAAGATAGTAAACCAGAGCCAGTCCGATACATGCGATACCGAGGGCCTGCAGAAGGCCGATGACCAATTTTGAGCGCGACTTCATGACTTCAATGTCATAAAAGTCGTTGTAATAAAGGGCAAATTCGCACATGAGCACCACGACAGCGAAGCGCGCAATCGGGTGTCCGCCGGCATACTCCCAGCGCGACGTTGCAAAGCGCACCGTGGTGGCCAGCGCCAAACCAAGAATGATTAAGAAGCTCTCGCTCGCAAGCAAGACCAGCGTCTTGGTAGGAATTCTTTGTCCGCCAATCTTAAGCATT
>DASZMF010000514.1:0-4930 GCA_035552035.1 Candidatus Angelobacter sp. | reverse complement strand
AAATAGCGGACGCAATCTCCGTGGTCCAGAGGCCGCGTTTATCGCCTACGCCGCTTTGGGTGATGTTGGTGGTGCGGACGATTTTGTTGGAGATGCGGTAAATCTCTTTTTTCTCGTCCCAGGATGTGTCTGGGTTAAAGTCCACGTTGAGCGTGGTGGCGAGCATTTCTGCGGCCAGTTCTTCAGCGTATTCACCGGCAACGTCATCGGCTTCGCCAAAGGAGTGGTGCTCGCTCAGGTAGCCGTACGTGGCGCGGTCTGCGGGCATGGCCAGGCCAATGCTGGCGGCGGTGAGGCGATGCGGCTCACGGGTAGAGTTTTCCGCGACCACCGCAAAGGTGACTTCTCCCGGATGAAGAAACTTGACACCCTCTTTGCGCGAGATGAGCTTGCAATGAGGGGGAAAAATAGAAGATACCCTGACCAGATTCTGCGCCGCGATTCCCGCATCCCTGAGGGCCAGCTCAAACGATGTAAGTCTTTCTCTGTGCTTTCCCACGCCGTTCGTCAGGAAGATGCGCTTCGGCACCATGCTTAGTCCCAATTTAGTCGCCTCCAAAAAGTCCTTTTAAGTGAATGAAAAAAATAACACATGCAGAGAGGTGAGCGCATAAAATTTGCGGGAAATTTTTTGTCGAGCCGGGAACCTGCGCAAAAAAGCTTCAGCTTTTCTTATGTGCACCATGCGTGGTGCAATTAGCAAGGAGCAGTCAGCGGTTAGCATTCAGCATTCAGTCCCTGCGTTGAATGATAGAAATTTGAAAGGGTTGGAAGTAGGTTTGTTCTTGCAGCAAACGGACCTTCTGCTCATGGTCCGCCTAATTTTTTCTTGTGGGCGCGTGCGGGTTGTTTGGCTGAGTGCTGAATGCTGCTTGCTGCTTGCTGCTTGCTGCTTGCTAAAATGCATTCTAACGATGAAAGCTGTTCTTTGCGAACAATACGGTGGTCCGGAAGTCTTGCAGATTGCCGAAGATCTGCCCACGCCAAGCCTGGGGCCGAACGGCGTGCTGGTGAGGGTGATGGCTACCAGCGTGAATCCGGTGGATTGCAAGCTGCGTAAAGGATTGCTGGAGGCGATTCGTCCGGTACGTTTTCCGGCGATCTGGGGTAGCGATCTTTCTGGGATTGTGGCTGAAGTTGGGCCGGCGGTGACGCTATTTAAGCCGGGCGACGAGGTTTACGGCTTTAAAGATGGGTATGTGGGCAAGACTTTTCGGGGGACGTACACGGAGTTTACGGCTGCGCCGGAGAAATCGCTGGCGGCCAAGCCGAAAAACCTGAGCCATGAACAGGCAGCGGCTGTGCCTGCGGTGGCACTTACCGCGTGGCAGGCATTGCTTAGTCGAGGAAGGCTCAAACAAGGGCAGCGCGTGCTGATCCATGGAGGATCCGGCGGCGTGGGTGTGATGGCGATCCAGATTGCCAAAACTTTTGGCGCTTATGTGGCTGCGACGGCCAGCACACGGAACCAGGACTTACTACGCGAACTGGGTGCGGATCTTGCGATTGACTATGCGCGCGAAAAGGTTGATGCGATCCGTCCAAAATTTGACTTGGTGCTGGATTGCGTGGGAAACAGCGTGTGGGCAAGTTCGCTGCGTGCGCTGAGATTTGGCGGACGGCTGGTGACCCTCACAATGGAGCTTCCACATGAGCCGACGGGCAAATTGAAATTTCTTTCCACCGTGATTGCCGGGCTGGCGGCAGGGAATGTGCGTGCGCTACTCAGCGGCAAGCGCCTGGTGATGGTACGGGTGAAGCCGCGCGGCGGCGATCTGGAAAAGGTTGGCGTGCTGATCGAGGCGGGCAAGATACGCCCGGTGATTGAAAAAGTTTTTCCGCTGGAGCAGATTGCGGAGGCGCACCGGCTGAGCGAGACCGGGCATGTGAGGGGGAAAGTGGTGATTAGGATCAGTGAGGCAGTAATTAGTATTTAGCAATTGGCAATTGGCAGTTGGCAATTGGCATTCAGCACTCAGCCAGCTGTGTTTCATGTTTGGATATATGAATTGGTTTGATTTGCCTGCTGATACGCAATTTTGAATCGTTACGGCGCCAACTTTACTCTTCGATAGACCACCTTTATTACTGGAAGGAAGCTTGATGAAAATTCTTCGTCTGCTGGCCGTGATGACGGCCATTGCTATTTCGGCTGCTGCACAAACGCCTGCGCCTTCGCCAACTCCGCCGCTGCTCAAGCAGGATGAGCGGCTCAAGGTGGACGTGCTGCTGGTGGTGGCGCATCCGGATGACGAAACGGGCGTGATTCCTTACCTGATCCAACTGATTGATCAGCACAAGCATGTAGCGGTGGTCTACACGACGCATGGCGAGGCCGGACACAACAATATGGGGCCGGAGCGGGCGAAGTCGCTGGGAGCGGTGCGGGAAATGGAGTTGCGGCATGCGCTGGAAAGCGTGGGCATAAATAATGTCTGGTTTCTGGGCGGACGCGACACGCCGAGCCAGAACGTTTTAGAGTCGCTGGCGAACTGGGGCAACGGACAGGTGCAGGAAGATTTGATCCGGATGGTGCGGTTGACGCGTCCGGAGGTAATTGTTGCGTGGATGCCGGGATTTTTTATCGGCGAGAATCATGGTGACCATCAGGCATCTGGTGTGCTGGCAACCGAAGCCTTTGATATGGCTGGCGATCCTGCGGTGTATCCTGCACAGCTTGCGGGGCCGGCAAAAGTGAATGAGACACTGCTGGATGGTTTGCAGCCGTGGCAGACGAAGAAACTTTATTACTTCCCGGATTCAGGCGGCGCTACCAGCTTTAAGGGCACCGGGCCGACCTACCAGACGAATGGCATGTCTGCGGCGTTGAAGATTCCTTACTGGCGCACGGCTTTTGAGACTTTCAAATATCACCTGACGCAATATCGCAGCTTTATTGAAAGCCTGAAGAAGATGGATGAACGGCAGGTTGCGGAGCAGGAGAAGAACTGGGGTGGCGAAGGCAGCTTTACGCTGGGAAAATCTCTGGTGCCGGGCAGTGTGACCGGTGATGTGTTTGAGGGAATCACTTCTGCTCCGATTGCGTTTGTGCCGCCGGTGCGTGAGCCGTATGAGAAAGCGTCTGCACTTTCCGTGGGGCTGGGCGGGCCATGGGGATTCTATGAAAAATTCTGGCGAGCGCACGGATTGAAATTGCCGAAGCCTGCGGTGTCGGAGATCAGCATAAAACGCGGCCTGACGTTGACTGTTCCGCTGGAGCTGCACAATCATACTGATTTGGCGAAAAGCATTGTGATCTCTGTAAAGTTGCCGGATGGCTGGAGCACACAGAGTGGAGCAGGAAGTTATTCTCTGGAGCCGCAAAGTGATTACTTTGTCCAGGTGATGGTGGATTCTCCCAAAGGGGAGACAAAGGCGATGCAGTCGATTGAGTGCCATGCAGAGGCTGATGGAAAAACTGTGGGCGATGTGAAGCTTGCGGTGCGGTTGGTGAATGGCGGGCTGCCGCAGAATTAGTACTTCGGCTGATTGCAGTTTGCCGCTCACCGGCTAACGCCGACAAGTGCATGAGCTTAATCGCAGGACTGAAGTCCTGCTCCACCCTCTGTGCCTGAAGAGTTTTGCTTCTGTCATTTTTTATTGCTGAAGCCAAAAGCAAAAAGTATTGATAAAAGCGTTTTCGATTTTGCTATCCCAATCGCGAAAAATAGATTGTTCCCAATTCTCACTTTACGGGTTGATAAAGGGTAGTGGGCGCAAACACCTCTTCTGCCAGCCAGAGGATGTAATTGTGCGTGCGGCCTTTGACTTTGGAGAAATCATCCGTATTGATTTGTACGGCGATGGCTGTGTGCTGATCAGGGAAATATTCCATTTCAGAAAGATATCCGGGGAACCAGCCGCCGTGTCCGTAGGTGATGCCGAAATCTGTGTGGCGAATCTGTACGCCCAGGCCGTATTCGTCACCCTTGCCGGTTTTTGCTGGAACGCCGGCTTCCATGATCGGCAGCATACTTTTATCGAAGGCGTGGCCTTCATACAACAGCTTGGCCCAGCGGGCCAGATCGGTGGATGTTGAGAGAAAGCCGCCGCCTGTCCACTCCATTTGAGGATTGACGATGAATTTGCCATCGCGGATGGTTCGTCCGGAAAATCCGAAAGGGCTGTTGGGCATTGAATAACCTTCTACCAGTCCCGGAAGCGTGCGGCTGATGGAGGGGATGGTGTCATTCAATTTCAGCGGTGTCAGAATCTGTTCGCGCACCTGATCATAAAGCGGTTTGTGCGTGATCTTTTCCACGATGTATCCGGCTAGGATGAAGTTAGTGTCGGCGTAGCTCCAGCCTTCACCGGCAGGGAATTTGGCGGGCTTATCAAAAGTGAAGCTGAGCAGTTCAAGCGGCGTCCAGGTTTTGTCAGGGTCTTTGCGCAGAGCGGAAGTGAATTCCGGCGATTCAGCATGCTCAGGTATACCGCTGGTGTGGTTGAGCAGCTGGCGAAAGACGATGGTGTCAGCGTTGGGGAAGCGATGGAACCATGGTTCGTCGCCAATCCATTTGCTGATTTTGGCGTCTAGGTCGAGCTTCTTCTCGAACACCAGGCGCATCATGACGGCGGAAAAATACGTTTTGCCGATACTGCCAGCAAGAATGCGATCATTCGGCTTCATGGGTGTGCCAGCTTCAACGTCTGACACACCGGTGCTGATGGAGATAATTTTTCCATCGGGCAAGACAACGGCGGCTGTGGCGCCGGGGAAGCCATTTTTGGTGTGGAGTTCGTCGAGCTTTTGCTGGAGCCGCTGCCGCAGGGCAGCAGTTGAATCAACGGTGGCTGGCTGCTGCGCTGGCGCAAGGGCAGACAGCGTAAGCGTGAGCAGTAGCAGAACGGATTGCAGAAAAGCAGGTTTAAATTTATAAGACATGGCTCGACCTTGAATATAGACGTGACAGTGATGAAGAGGTCACTT
>DASZMF010000513.1:0-1789 GCA_035552035.1 Candidatus Angelobacter sp. | reverse complement strand
CACAAATCTCGGGAACCTGGGCAAAAAAAATCAGCTAAACTCCAAGCCTCCCTCGTCGTCTTCTGGCGTATTTGGCTCGGCCGCTTCCGGTGTGAAATCAGACGACAGATGCGCGCCCGCCAGCAGCATTAAACCAGAAATAAAGGCCCAGAACATCAACGCCACAGAAACCGAAAAAGTCTTACCATAGACTTCCTGAAAATCCAGCCAGGGCAAGGCTTTGATGTAAAGCACTTTTCCCGCTTCCCAAAGTACTCCCATGGCCACCGCGGCAGGCAGTACGCTTTTTGGGTTGATTTTGCCGTTCGGCAGTAGCCAGTAAATCAGAAAAAAGATAGCAATGCTGGCGACCATCGCACACAGCTTGAGGGCCGCAAAAGTGATGGCCCGGAAAACAATGTTCTCATTGCCGCGCATCACAAACGTCAATGCCAGCTCATTGCCTGCAGCCAGTCCAATTGAGGCCAGCGCCAGGATTCCGCAGGCAAAAGCCAGCGCCAAAGAAATAATTTGATTGCCAAGATACGAGCGGTTTTTCGCAAAGCCCCAGATGTGATTGAACGCCACCTCTAATGGAACAAAGACTCCTGTAGAAGTGATCAACAAAATAACCAGCGATGCCATCTTCACGCCCTGGCGGGTCTTCACCAGGTACGTGAGATTGGAAATCACAAAATCCTGTCCTGCAGGCAGATGGTCTTTTAACAGGTCTACCACGACGTTAAACATTGTCTGTGAATGGAAAACATTGCGGATCAACCACATGAGCAGGACCATGAAAGGGAAGAATGAAAGTATGGCGTTGGCCGCGACTGAAAAAGCGTAAGTATGCGCCTCAGTTTTTGCTAGATATTGCAGGGTAGGCCATCCGCGGTGCCGCAGCATGTATCCCCATGGACGCAGCAAGAGCTTATTTGCCTGCGACTCTTCGGCCGGAGCCAATGCTGCTTCAGCGACTGATGAAATTGAACCGGGTGACATGGGATGCTGTGAAAATCGTACCAGAAAACGCCATCATCCAAGCTTTTATAAAAGCTATTTGATCTAAAACTAAAGTCGCGTAAGGACATTCCCTTTGGCGCTCTGGTGCAATTCAAAACAAAATGCTTTACAAAAACCAGAGTTCCTGAATATTATGCCTAGCTTCCAGCGTTCGTCGCGCTGGAATGCGAGTCGGGTTGATGTTTTTGTGAGCAGTTGAACTTTCGCCGAACGATCCGGTTGCTGGAGTCCCTGCATGGGCAGGCCTTCCGGCACGGCAGCCATCTTGCGGAAAAGAGCTATCTGGCCGGCAAAGCAACAACCTTTTCTCCACCTGGTGATCCCAGGCAGGAGATTCAATCTAGGAGCTGAGGCGAAAGGAGTTGCATTGTGAAAGAGAAGGGAACAGTCAAATGGTTTAACGGAGCCAAAGGATATGGCTTTATTCAACGCTCGACGGGAGAGGACGTTTTTGTCCACTTTTCGTCTATCCAGGAAAATGGCTACAGGACTTTAAATGAGGGCGAAACCGTTGAGTTTGAGCTCTTGAAAGGCCCTAAGGGCTTTCTCGCGGCTAATGTGCTGCGCGCTAGCGCGAATTAGCGAGCATTGAAATGGTATTGTTCCCCTTGCTTCGGCAAGGGGATTCTTTTTTCTGGGATCCGCGTTCTGTGGCGGCGTTTTATTGTTTCACCCTCGGGAATCGCACTTTGGAAATGTCGCAGAAAAAACGAGGCTGTGTGGTTCTTGACCACACAACCTCAAATTCAAGCAAGGCCTTGCTTGGAATCCTGACCGCGCGCGGCCA
>DASZMF010000512.1:0-3099 GCA_035552035.1 Candidatus Angelobacter sp. | reverse complement strand
CCGGCGAAGACGCAATGTATATAGAGATGGAGCGGCGTCGAGTTAGCAGCTGACTTTTCTGCCTGGCTTTCTTTCTGATTGAATTTATTTCTGCTGATTTATTTCTGCTCGTTTGATTTCTGTTGGGCTGCTTTCGGCTCTTCAGCTTTCTGCTTGCTGGATTTCAGTTCATCAAATTTCGGCTGATCCATTTTCATGCCCAGCCTCAGCGGAACAAACAAGCTATTCTGTCCGCGCGAAACTTGCCGCTGCTGAAATGTGTTGGCACTTGTGCAGGTGGTCATGCCTGCTGGGACAAGCGCTTGCCCATCCTACTGGCGGAAGCGGTAGCTGCGCATCGTGTAGCAAGTGTTGTCCTGCGATGACGCAAGGAGCTTGCGCGCTGTTTGGCCATCCGACTGGAAAGTTTGTGTGGGAAGTTTTTGCTGAGTGGCACTGGCAGCAGCGGAATTTTGCTGCGGGGCGGCCATCGCGAAAATAAAAAGAAGGTTGAGTAGCAACATGGGAACCCTCCTGCCGGGATTATAGCGCTGACAGCGGATGAAAACACAAAATCCTAAAGTGGGAAACGGCGGCGAAGGGCGTGCAGAAACGGGAACACTGCATTTTGGCTGCTTTATTTGCATCTTATGACCTCCAAGCGTAGGCTTATTGGGTCACAGGCGCGCAATGGCAAGGAAAAGATTGATTGTCTTAATTATGTCAACCAACTTGGGATCGCCCGTAGCTTAGCGCCTGCACTCCAGTAAAGAAGGATCGCATGAAGAATATTTATGTAGGCAATCTGGATTTTAACGTCAGTGAAGATGAACTTCGGCAGGCTTTTGCAGCTTACGGGCAGGTCGAAAATGTCACTGTTTTGAAAGACCGCGATACCGGTCAGCCACGCGGTTTTGGTTTTGTAGAGATGGCCAACGATGAAGAAGCAGAAAAAGCCATCAGTGCGATGAATGGATATCAACTGGGGTCACGCGCGCTCAACGTGAATGAAGCACGACCTAAAACCGGCGGCGGGGGCGGCGGTGGTGGATTTAGCCGCGGGGGCGGCGGCGGATTTGGCCGCGGCGGCGGCGGCGGTGGTGGCCGTGGCGGCGGGGGCGGAAACCGTGGCGGGGGCGGCGGATATGGCGGAGGCCGCGGCGGTGGTGGCGGCGGACGCGGAAAATACTAAGATCAAGCTTGCAAATAAAAGAGACGCAGTTTCAGCTGCGTCTCTTTTTTATTTGTCTGCAATGATGCTCGTCTCAACTACGCGCTACACAAACTCCACTGCTGGTTTGTGCGGAATAATCCCCGCGCGATATCCCATATCCAGCAGCTTCTCCACTGCCAGCTTACCGTCTTCGCCGTAATCCAGCGTGCGCTCATTTACGTACATGCCAACAAACCGATCAGCCATCTGCGGATCAAGGTCCCGTGCGAACTGCATGGCATAAGCCAGTGCCGGTTCGCGATGATCCAGCGCATACTGGATACTGTCGCGCAAGGCCTTGGTAACTTGCGCAATCAACTCCGGCCCCAGTTCGCGACGAATCGCGTTTCCGCCCAGCGGCAGCGGCAAGCCTGTCTGTTCATGCCACCATTTGCCGAGGTCCAGAATCCGCTTCAGCCCTGAGCGCTCATACGTGAGCTGGCCTTCATGAATGATCAAGCCCGCTTCATGTTTGCCGGCAACCACTTCCTCAATGATGCGATCAAACGGCACCACCACGGTTTCAATCTTCGGCGCAAACAATTTCAGCGCCAGGTACGCCGTGGTCATGGTGCCGGGCACGGCAACTCTCATGCCTTTAAGTTCCTCCAGCGTAATCGCCCGCGGAGAAATCACCATGGGCCCATACTGTTCGCCCACGCTGCCGCCGCATGGCATAAGCGCGTATTTATCCTGCACGTAAGGATACGCGTGAAATGAGATGGCGCTCACATCGTAAAAGCCTTCCATGGCTTTGCGATTCAGGGTTTCAATGTCCGTCAGCGTGTGTGAAAATTTCAGGCCTGGCACGCGAACCTTGTTCGTGGCCAGTGCATAGAACATGAAAGCGTCGTCCGAATCAGGACTATGGGCGACGGTAATTTCGCGGACAGCGGTTGAAACTGAAGAAGATGACATAGATGAAATCCTACAATACTCTGGGCTCACGTGCGGACACTAAACGGTAATCTGTAGTGTTAAAAAATATCCTTCTTGCGCGTGGAAGGATTTGTATCGCCGAAGGCCTTAATACGCTTACGCCTTTTTCGCTGGATCCTGCTCTGGTGAAACTTCTTGCATAGGATTCGCCGGCATTCCCTGCTTGCGCCCCAGGTGCGAGCGCAGCCGCCACAACAGCGCCACCACCGCAGCGATAATTGCCACAATAGAAAGCGCTAATACCACATAAAGGACCTTCATCAGCATTTGCGGTTAGCATACCAGAGCTGCCCGCCCGCGACTGCTGAAAAAACTATTTAGACGCCCACCGGAAATGGCTTAGTATGCGGCTCTTGCGCTGCCCCGCCACGCCGCTCAAACCGGCCCTGCAGCAGTGACATCAATCCGGTGTACCAGTATCCCAGCACAAAAAGCAGCAGAAATGGGATCGTCCAGTAGTTACCGCTGGTAAAAGCATAAGCGCACATGCCGATGAAATACGTCCCCACCAGCAACTCCAGCCACGGCACCAAGCCCAGCCGGCGACGATATTTTTGTGCCTTGGCCTTGTCCGCCTTCGACTTCACCGCATATTTCGGTGTGCGCTTAAACGATGACTGGATGCCCAGCAGCGCTTCGATTACGGCGCGCGTGTTAGTAAGCGTCAAACCAATTCCCAGCGCCATGAGAAATGGCAGGTAGAGAAATGTGCGCGGCCAGCGTCGCGGAAAAAGTTCTTTCTGCGAGACCAGGTAAAAACTGGAAATCGAAAATGTTGACGCCATGAACAGCGGCAGGTCAATCACCAGCATCTGAAACCAGCCGCCGAACGAACGAATAATCATGGCCGGCATCAGCAGCGTGGAAAGCACAATCATCAGCGGATAACTTAAATTTGCGCTGAGATGGTAAAACGCCTCTAGTTTCACGCGGAACGGCACGTCACTCTTGAAAACTTTCGGTAGAAT
>DASZMF010000511.1:0-1788 GCA_035552035.1 Candidatus Angelobacter sp. | reverse complement strand
CCGCGCCATGGTAGCGATACACCCGCTTAATATCTGACCACAGAGAAATGCCCCAGATAAAGAGCAGGAACAGCGCAATGCGAATCAGGCCATCGACCAGGGTAAAGGCAAAGTTGTTGCGCAGCACGCCCCAGTGGCTCTTGATGCCGGTGGCCGCAGCCAGCGGAACAAACTTATACATGAAGATGAAGAAGCCAATGGACACGGCCATGCTGCCGACCATCGCCCAATTGCTGATCTCCGGCTTTTTCTCGCCTTCTTCCTTGGCAATCTCTTCCAGGCCAACGTTGAGCGAAAACTTTGAAGCCACAAAGCCCAGCTTCATTGCCTGGCCCAGCGTTGCCAGACCGCGCAGGAAGGGCCATCCCATCCATTTATGTTTTTCTGAGGGCCGCTGCAGGGTTTCACTGTGAGTGGTAATCTCGCCATCAGGCTTGCGGATGGCGATGCCCCAGGCATGGGGAGAGCGCATCATTACGCCTTCCATTACGGCCTGTCCGCCGACGAGGGTTTCTTCACCGCTCTCCAGAGCGGGCAGCAACTGTAAAGCAGCAAGAAAACGGAAAAATTGACGCCAATATCTCATGGGTTTTTATGATTACGGTCTATTAGATGACAAATCAGCACCGCACGCTCCAATCTTCCGGCAGGGGCGAAAAGTGCTGTTAAAACAGTATTTTAAGGGAATTCAGGGGAAAAGGACAGAAGCAAAATAGCGGGTGCATCCTACTGCAATGCAATTATTTGCCACCACAGCCGATGCGGTTGCCGCTACCACCAAAAAGCTGGAAAAGGTGCGCCTGGTGGCAAACTATTTCCGCTCGCGGCCGGTAAATGAGGCAGCTCAGTCAGCCGTTTTTCTCTCAGGACGCGCCTTTCCTGCCTGGGAAGAGCGGACCATGCAGGTAGGCGGCATACTTCTCTGGCGGACGGTGGGTGAAATCTCCGGCAAGGGCGATGTGGCGCTTACGGCGGCCTATCGGCGGCATGGCGATCTGGGCGCAGCCGCACAGGAAGTTTTGCAGGCCACGGCTCCGGCAGAAAGCTCGCTCTCGATTGCAGAGCTTGCCGCGGCCTTTGACGAACTGGCGCGCACCTCAGCCGCGGCGCACAAACTGAGCCTGCTGCAAGAGGTTTTGCGACGGGCCACGGCGCCGGAAGCTAAATACATTATAAAAATTATCAGCGGTGATCTGCGTATTGGTTTGCGGGAGAGCCTGGTGGAAGAAGCCATCGCCCAGGCCTTTGGCGAGAAGCCAGTTGATGTGCAGCGAGCCAACATGCTCCTGGGTGACATCAGCGCAACACTGCGTCTGGCCGCTGAACACAAACTGGGTGAAGCGCAGATGCGGCTCTTCCATCCCATTGGCTTCATGCTGGCCAGCCCGGCGCAGGACGCAACGGAAGCGCTCTCTTACTTTGAGCGCGCAGCCGTGGAAGATAAATATGACGGCATTCGCGCGCAGGTTCATGTTGGCGGCAAAGACGATCCGCGTGCTCGGCTTTTCTCCCGGACATTGGATGAAATCAGCCAGTCATTTCCTGAACTGCCGCCCGAGTTGCGCGCTTTTCCTCATCCGCTGATTCTCGATGGAGAAATTCTCGCCTGGAGCAACGATCTGTCACAGGCGTTGCCGTTTTCTGAGTTGCAAAAGCGGCTGGGCCGCAAAACTGTTTCTGAAGAGATGATCCGCAACGTGCCTGTGGTTTATATGGCCTTTGACATTCTCTACGCTGGCGGAGAGTTGCTGATAGAAAAGCCGCTGGAAGATCGCAGAAAAATTCTTG
>DASZMF010000510.1:0-2742 GCA_035552035.1 Candidatus Angelobacter sp. | reverse complement strand
CCATTGGCGTCAATTCCGCCCTGAATGGCGCGGACCAACTGCATGAGATCAGCCACGGTCTGCTGCAGAGCATCGCGTGAACCAATGGTTCCCTGCGCGCTGGCAAAGAATGTGGAAGATCCTTCTGAGCTGGTGATCTGGCCGTTACCGTCCTGGTCAAAGCCGCGTCCGCCTTCAGGAAAGGTGGTGGCAGTTGCGCCCTGATTGAGTGTGAGCGTGCTGTTAGGGCCAAAGCCGTGACCCACTACGTTAATAGAGATGCTGGCAATGCCTTCATGCGCCAGGACAGATGCCACGGCAAACGGAGCACCCTGCTTGCTGTCAGTAAATCCGTGGCCGAAGATGGCTACCGGCCAGCCGTTAGTGGGGCGCGGGCCGGAAGGAATAAAGAGATCAAAGTAAAGAGTCTCAGTATTCTGGGCAGGAACACTTTTGCGTGTTGGCACCTGCGGAATAAAGACCCCGGCATTCTTGAACTGCGTTGACGGGAAGCTGCCAAAGGCGATTGTGCCAATTGCTCCCGGGAAAACCTGTAATGCACCCAGTGTGGTGTTCAAGCTGGTGGGAACCAGCGGGCCCACAGTCAAAGCCTGCACATTCCAGGTGAGACCGCTTACAGTGTTCAGAGGAAATACCGTCTTCTCACCTTTGGAGCCGATATTGAAGTTCACAGCCGGCGCGGCTGCGGCTTTTACCTGTTCGCGGATGCTGCGTAGCGTGGCCGTGGCGCTTTCCGTGGTGAAGACGCTGGCTGCTGCCACATCTTCACGGCGAAGGCCAATCTGCCGGAGCACGTCATTATTTACAACATGCTGCAATGCCTGCTGATAGCGCTGCAACAGGCGGTCGTTATTATTACCATTGCCATTGCCGCCGCCGTTGCCGTTGCCGCCGCCACCGTTGGCGAACTGCGTGAATGCTGAGCTCGCGGAGATTGGATGTCCTGCGGCGTCATGTACGCCGGTGGTTACGACCAATGCGTAATTCGAATCTTCATCCAGATGGTCATTCGATTCCGCAAACAGCGTGAGGCTGGCCGGGTCCCATACGATCTGGTTGATCCCGATTACCTGCGCGCGGAAATCTTCAATCTGGTCTTCGCCCAATCCGGCGCCGGGCAGCTTCAACAGGAACACGGTCTTGCTGCTCACGGTTGATACATCAATCGCGCCGTCAAAAGGAATGGAGAGCCTCGGCTGAAGATTGAATCCGTCGAGCTGGTTCAACAGCGTAATGTCAGCACAGTCTGAAGGGTTGGTGGCGCAGTTCGGCAAAGGTACAGCCACGCGCAAGCCAGTAATCTGCTGTCCATCCAATACGGTCAGGCGATCACTGGGAAACGGTGACTGCGTATTGGATTGCGGGTTAAAAAGTGGATGCGTCGCGGCAACAGCTAGCGCGGGTGTGAGCACTACCGCGGCAATCAGAAGAACGATTGTACGGCTAAGGAATGAATACTTTTCAGTAAGGGTCGTATGCATGGCGGTTAGAGGACCTCCAGGGGGAGTTGCAAGGGGCAGTTGAAAACCTTAGACCTATCGCAAACGCTTGTCAATGTGAACGTAAGGTGAATTTTATGAATGGTGCGCTATGCCCGGTTGGTCGGGTGAATACGGCCTGGCGAAGGAGCAAATTTGAGAGTTTCTGGAGATAAAAAAACCTCTCAGAAGCTAATTTCTAGAGTGGTTTTTTACCTATTTGCACCACAATTAGTGCAGATTTTCCCCACCGCTATGCAGCAGTTTTCACAAAATGTGCACTCGTAGAACAGATCCTCGCCGGTCGTCGGCAGGCAGCGCCTTGGTGACATTTTCGCACTTGGATTTCATCTGCAAAGATTGCCTCTGCAAGGTTGCTTGTCTTAATTAGACCAGTGCTTCATCTGATGTGGATATTCTGGAGATACGGGCTGCTGAACTCTGTCATGTCTCCAGCTTTTTTGCCGGCAACGGGCAGCAGCCGCGCGGACAGCGGTTTGTGCCACTTCACTGCCAGGCTCGCCATGTCACCGATGATGCTTTCAATTTCATGCACAGAAATATCTCCGGGCAGCGGAATCGCGTCCAGCCCGGTGCTGCACACGGATGAATAAGACATGATTGAGTCGCGGCTGATGGCTCCGGCTTCCCAGCGTTTTGCCAGCAAAGAATCTTCTAATACCGGCAGCATGAGTCCGCTATAGCCTGCCTGCTGAACGGGTATGCGCTTCACCGCCGAGGTAATGGTGTAAGCAGCGCTCAGGCTTCCGGGCGATCCAATTTCGCCATGCAGCAATGACTCAAACGCCGCGCCAATGGAAATATCCTTGAGCGGCACCGGCGTAAGATCAATGCCCTGGTATTTCCAGCCGGTGCTTTTTGCCACCGCATGGGCGATCTCTTCTACTTTTTTGGCTTGCGCGCCCAGAGCGGCGGTTAGCTGGTCGCCCAGAGAATGAAAAGAAGAATTCAAATCACCTTTACCGTTGGCAAAGACCTGCTGCACGATGTTCGCTGATTCCAAGCCAATGGCAAATCCGTGTCCGGCATCTGATGTGTGCGACACGGGAAAGAACGGCGCTACCGCCGGCGGAAACGCACCGGCAGCAAAATGGAAGTTGCCTTCACTGTGCTCGGTGTGGTCTTCCAAATATTTGATCGCGCGCGCGGCTGCGTGCACGCCCTTCCAGTGGATGCCTGCGTCATCGGCAACAACGACAAAGCCGTTGATGGTCTGCGTCTCGGCCAGTATCCGCGCCAGCAG
>DASZMF010000509.1:0-1562 GCA_035552035.1 Candidatus Angelobacter sp. | reverse complement strand
TCCTCTGAGTACCTGGCTGGGTGCATGGGCGCCGCATCTGAAGATGAATCCTGAACTGTTGAATACCCCAAAATTCTTCGTAGCCTTTGGCATGATTCTTACGCTATTGGAAGACAAGTCAGAGTTCCTGCGATCAGCGGCTGAACGCGAGCAAAAGCTAAACCATCAGCTGCGGAAGTTTTCTGGCATCACATCACGCCTGTTGAGCGGCGTGGACATAAATCTGGTTTGCAAAGAGATTGCCGCCGCCGTCAGGGAAACAAGCCCGTTCGACCGCGTGGTGATTATTCTTAGTCCGGATGGCTCCAATCTTTATGCTGCCGGACACGCCGGTTATGAAGGCGAGGCAGCCAGGCAGATCGAATACAAATGCAACGACGTCTGGAAATTCGACGATCTGGTGGAAGCATGCACCATAGGTTACAAGGTCGGCGAGCGGTCAGTAATGTTGCGGCCTGAGCAGATGTCAAAGTACGGACAGGTGACGAGTCCCAGGGCCTATGAGCCTTCTGAGTATTGGATGAAAGGCAATCAGATTCTGGTGCCGTTGCGCTCTCTGCGTGGCACGCACGTGGGCTGTATTGGCCTGAGTGATCCGCGGGATGTTACCCGCGTGAACACTGAAGAACTGGCCAAGATTGAGATGCTGGCGGGCGATCTGGCTGTTACGGTGGACAATACAGCATTACACAGGCAACTGGCGCGTGCAGAAAAGCTGGCGGCCATTGGACAGCTAGTAGCTGGTGTAGCGCATGAGCTGAACAACCCGCTTACTTCCATCGTCGGCTATTCTGAGTTAATTAGTGACGACCTTCCACCCGGCTCAGCGCGGCAAAAGCTGGACAAGATGTTGCGTGAAGCCCAGCGCATGAAGCGCATTATTGAGAACCTGCTGCGGTTCGCGCGCCAGAATAATCTGGAAAAAAAATCAGCCAACCTGGAAGTGCTATTGCAGGATGTGCTGGGGCTGCGTGAATACCATCTGCGCAATAACGATATTGAAGTTCAGCTACAAATTGAACCGCATCTGCCTCATGTAGCGCTGGACGAAGACCAGTTCAAGCAGATTCTGCTGAACCTGCTGAACAATTCTATTGACGCGCTGGAAGGCCATCCCGCCAGCCGCATCCGTATTGAAGCCAGCTGCGGCAATGGCGTTGTAAACCTGCGCTTTGACGATAATGGTCCTGGCTTTGGAGACGTGAACCGCGTCTTTGATCCCTTCTATACAACTAAGCCTGTAGGCAAAGGTACTGGGTTGGGCTTAAGCATCTGCTATGGCATTGTCAAAGAGCATGGCGGAGAAATTCATGCGGAAAACCTTGAGCCCAATGGGGCTCGCGTGGCCCTGAAACTGCCTGTGGAAGCAGCCATATTTGTTGGGAAAACAGCGCTCGCCGAAAATTAATCCAACCGGAATATAGTTAGAACCCATCTCATAAATAGGCGATGAAGAAAGCTGTTGATTCTGCGAGGAATAAGAGGCAAAAGCAATAGATAGCTCAGGCCGATTTTTCGCGGACCAACAACATGGATCTTGGTGATGCCCAGTGGGAGATTCT
>DASZMF010000508.1:0-2936 GCA_035552035.1 Candidatus Angelobacter sp. | reverse complement strand
CAGCTCGCGAACAGGGACGGGAGTAGGTGAGGAACCTTGCGTTTGATTCTGAAGTCCGTACCACTACTGAAAAATTGCAGCATTTTTGTTGTGCCCTACAGCTCCAGCGCCGTGGGATGCTTTGGCTGATACAGCCCCAGTTCACCGCCGCCCGGCAGCTGAATAGACGTGATCGATCCCCACCGCGCCTCAGTCACAGCGCTGCATTGCACGCCTTTGTCGGCGAGCTCTTTCATCGTGGCTGCCAGGTCGTCACACATCAGATAAAGTTCGTGATGCGGCTTGGCGCCCTGCTCCAGCGGATGCATGGCAATCTCCGCCGGCGGCGCAGCAAAGATCAGCCAGCCGTGCCCAGCATCGACCGATTTGAAGCCCAGCACATCGCGCAGAAAAGCTCGGACTTTCTCCGCGTCTGGCGAGTAGATAACGGCGTGTAGTCCTGAGATCATAGGCCCAAAAACATACCACGGATAAACACGGATGGCACGGATAAATCCGAATCAAGTTCTTTCCTGATCAGTGTTATCCGTGTTCATCAGTGGTAAGGTTTTTCTTCTTTTGTTAACCTCGCTGGTTGCGCATTGTCGCCCAGCCCAAGGAGAGTTCCAGAGATGAAAGCCATTCGCTTCCATGAATTCGGCGGTCCTGAAGTTCTTAAGTATGAAGATGTCCCAGACGCCCAGCCGCGCAAAGACCAGGTGCTGGTGAAGGTGAAAGCCTGTGCGCTGAATCATCTGGATCTTTTCATCCGCAAGGGACTGCCTGGTGTGAAGCTGCCGCACATCAACGGCAGTGACGTTTCCGGCGACATCGCCGAGGTGGGCGAATATATTACCGATCTTCAAATCGGACAGCGCGTGCTGCTCACGCCCATGACCTTTTGCGGCGTCTGCCCCAAATGCTGCGAAGGCCAGCAGAATTTCTGCCCGCATTTCAGCGTGCGCGGCTATCTGAATGACGGCGGAAACTGTGAATACATCGCCGTGCCCCACGTCAGCGTGCTACCCATCCCAGACGACCTTACTTACGACGAAGCAGCATCGCTGCCGCTGGTCTCCGTCACTGCATGGCACATGCTGGTAAGCCGCTGCGGCATCAAACCCGGCGACACCGTCCTCGTTCTTGGCGGAGGCTCTGGCATCGGCACCATTGCCATTCAAATCTGCAAGCTGTTCGGCGCAACCTGCATCGCCACCGCCGGTGATGAAAACAAGCTCGACCAATGCCGTGAACTCGGCGCGGACCACGTCATCAACCATTACACGCAGAAAATTGCCGACGAAGTAAAAAAGATCACCAGCAAAGCCATGTGCGATATCGTTTTTGAGCACGTAGGCAAAGCCACCTGGGCTGAGAGCATGAAGTCGCTCAAGCCCGGCGGCAAGCTGGTGACCTGCGGCGCAACCACCGGGCCAGAAGCCAGCTTTGACATCAGGTTTTTGTTTGCGCGCCAGCTTTCATTTCTGGGCTCATTCATGGGGACCATGGGCGACTTCCATGAAGTTATGAAACATATCTTCGCCGGTAAAATTAAGCCAATCGTGGATAAAAGTTTCCCGATGCGTGAAGCCGCTGCCGCCCATGCGCGTCTGGAAAAGAGCGAGCAGTTCGGCAAAGTGATTCTGAATCCGTAAGGCTCTGCCACTGATGCATATATGAAGATGCGCGCAGATAAAGCCAGCTCAGCCGCGAATGAACGCGAATCACACGAATGATTCATGATTGAGATGATTCATGATTGAAGAGACCAATTCGATTGTTCCGGAACGCTCTTACAGTCGCTTCGTCAGCGGGCCCGCGATTGTGCTTTATATTGTTGCCTTTAAACTACTGCTGCACCTGCTCACGGTCAATCGTTACGGCATCTTCCGCGACGAAATGTATTACCTGGCCTGTTCGCGCCACATGGCGTGGGGTTATGTTGACCATCCACCGCTCACCGTCTGGGTAGCATGGCTCTCGCGGCACGTGCTGGGGGATTCGCTTCTTGCTGTTCGTCTGTTCCCGATTCTTACCGGTGCGGCGCTGGTGTGGCTCACTGGCAAACTTGCGCGCGAAATGGGCGGAGGCCGATTCGCCCAGGCGCTCTCCGCGTTTGCCGTGGTAGTGGTTCCCATTTATCTGGTCGGTGGATCATGGCTGACCGACAATATTTTTGAGCAGCTCATCTGGATGGGCTGCGTCTGGCTGGTCATCCGCGCCATCAATTCCGCTGGGGTTGAAGATCCTAAAGCCGCGCGCTACTGGTTCTGGTTCGGCGTGCTGGCCGGCTTTGGATTTGAAAATAAATATTCCATCGCCTTCCTGCTTTTGGGATTGTTCACAGGCGTGGCGCTCACGCCGCATCGCCATTTCCTCAACAGCCGATATCTATGGCTGGGCGTGCTGGCCTGCGCGGTGATTGCTCTTCCCAATCTGCTATGGCAGGTGCACTATCACTTTCCCTTTCTTGAACTGATCCACAACATCCGGCTGGCCAATCGCGATGTTGTACGCGGGCCGGTGGCTTTCATTGCCGATCAAGCCACCATCATGAATCCCATACTTTTTCCGCTGTGGGTCGGAGGCGTGATTTGGCTTTTCATTGGCAAAAACACTACGCGTGAGGATCACGGCGCGAACAAAGCTCCAGGCAGCGCCGGACGATATCGTCTATTGGGCTGGACATTTCTTGTAGTGCTCACCACGTTCATTGCCATGAAAGCCAAGAACTACTACGTGGTGCCCATCTATCCCATGTTGTTTGCCGCCGGAGCCATTGGCCTGGAGCGCATCACGCAAGGCCGGCGTGCTGGCACCGGGGGCCGCGGCATTTGGGTGCGAAGCATTTACGTGGCGCTTGTCATCGCTGTAGGCGCGCTGCTCCTGCCGTTTTCTGTACCTGTGCTCTCGCCGGAAAATTATCTTCGTTACCAAAAAGCGCTGGGTATGACGCC
>DASZMF010000507.1:0-5409 GCA_035552035.1 Candidatus Angelobacter sp. | reverse complement strand
TGGTCTGCGCTTATGGTGAAGCAAATGCCATACGCGTCTCCACCAGCAGCCGGCTTTTCGGCTTTGACTTAAACACCATGGCTCTTACCGCACTGATGAACGTAGTGCAGCCTGGACACGCGCATGGAACGCCAATTCAGTAAACACAAGAGACCGAATGCCTGCAATCATTGAAATGCAAAACCTGACAGTGCAGCTGGGCCACAGGACGATCCTGAATCAGTTGAACGGCGCACTGTCAGGTAAATGTATTGGCCTGCTGGGGCCAAACGGATCCGGTAAATCGACGCTCATTAATACGCTGCTGGGCTTTTACCAGCCGGTAGCCGGCGCGGCTCGCATCTTTGGAAAAGAAATTCAAACCAATCTCCGCGAGCTGCGCTCCATGATCGGATACATGCCAGAGAGTGACGCTTTCATTGCCGACATGACTGGCGTGCGCTTTGTCCGCTACATGGCTGAGCTCTCTGGACTGCCCAAAGAAGAAGCTTTGGAGCGTGCGCATGAAGCTTTCTTTTATGTTGGCCTGGGTGAGGCGCGCTATCGCAAAGTTGGAACATACTCGCTGGGCATGAAGCAGCTGGCTAAATTGGCTCAAGCTATCGCACACGGACCGCGGTTGGTATTACTGGACGAACCCACGAATGGTCTTGATCCTGAAGCGCGTGTGCGCATGCTCCAGCTGGTGCGTGAAATTCGCGATACCGGGCAGGTCACAGTGCTCATTTCTTCTCACCTGTTGCGCGATATTGAAGAGTGTTGCGACCAGGTGCTGATCCTCAAAGGCGGCCAGATTGCCGCCATCTGCAATCTTGAAGAAGAGCGCAAAGCCAATCTGAAATTTCTGGAACTTGAAGTTACACAGGGCAATGGATTTCTTGAGTCTGTCCGTGACCTGGGTTGTGAAGCGGCCAGCTTTGGCTCCGGGCGAGTGCGCATTGTGCTGCCGGACAATATTGATCTGCGCCAGATTTATCGCACTGCCGCGGAGCATGATGTGCAAATTCGCCGCATGAATTACCGGAGAGATACCTTGGAAGACATCTTCCTTAAAGCCATGGCGGGAACTCCTCCGCCACCGCCAGTGCAAGGGAGCGCCAATGGCAGTTTATAAACGGACTTACAAAGCCTACAGCGGAGCGCTTACGCCGGCGTGGTCTCGGTTTAGCGTGCTCTCGCGCTATGGCCTGGCGACGCTGTTTGATTCGCGGCCATTCACGGCTTACACCATGCTGTGCTTTATCCCTTTTCTGTTTGGATTGTGCTTTATATACGTCGTCAACAATCCCGCTGCTCAGGCGATTCTAAAAATCGGATCAGATCACGTATTGGTTAATAACATCTGGTTTCTGGGTTTCCTTGGAATTGAGACTGGAATGGGATTTATTCTAGCCGTCTGGGGCGGCCCGGGAATGATCACCAAGGATTTTGCCAACCATTCCGTGCAGCTTTATCTCAGCCGTCCGCTCTCACGCGCAGAATATTTGTTTGGCAAAGTCTCTGTACTGGGGTCGCTTCTTTCTTGCATTACGTGGGTTCCTGCGCTGATCCTCTTCTTTGTGCAGGCGCAACTGCAAGGTCACGGCTGGTTATGGCAAAACTTGTGGATGGCCGGCTCAATCGTTCTAGCCAGTGTTTTGTGGATCGCCGTCATTTCACTGCTTTCGATGGCTGTGTCTGTTTGGGTGAAGTGGCGTATTGCGGCTTCTGCGTTAATGCTGGCGGTCTTTTTTGTGCTTCCAATCCTTGGCTTTGCCACGAATCAGATTCTGCGCACCCAATGGGGCCGGGTGATCGATTTGTCCTATGTCACGACAATCGTTTGGTCGCATCTTTTCCGGCTCACCGAAATGAATCGCCATGGCGGAGACCTGGACGCAATTCCTCTCTGGGCGGCATGGGCTTCGTTGCTCTCTGTTTGTGCGTTCTGCTTTTGGCTGCTTGACCGCAAGCTACGGGCGCGCGAGGTGGAGAGCGCATGAGCCCAGTCACAAACAGCAATATAGTTTTTGAAAACGTCTCAAAATTCTACGGGGAAGTGCTGGGAGTGAATCGTGTAAATCTCTCGCTGCCTCCCGGCGTAACAAGCCTGGTGGGCCCGAACGGCTCCGGCAAAACTACGCTCATGAACCTCGTGACTGGACTGATTCGTCCAACGCAGGGGCGCGTGAGTGTGCTGGGTCTCACTCCGGACGAGCCTGAAGAATTTTTTCGCCATGTTGGCTACTGCACGCAGTTTGATTCTTTTCCCAAAGGCGTAACAGGTTTTGAATTTATCAATCAGTCATTGCGTTTGCGCGGACTCACCAGTGGCGATGCAGCGCGCCTTACGACAGAAGCGATTCAACGGGTGAACCTGAGTGAATCTGCGCATCGCCGGGTGGCTGGCTATAGCAAAGGCATGCGGCAGCGCATACGGCTGGCGCAATCCATCGCTCATCATCCCACGGTGCTGGTGCTTGATGAGCCACTCAACGGCCTTGACCCTATGGCTCGCGCTGAATCCATTGCTTTGTTTGAAGCGCTGGGCAAACAGGGCATGCACGTTGTGATTTCCAGCCACGTGCTTCATGAAGTGGACAAGATCTCTGATCAAGTTGTGCTGATGAGTTACGGTTATGTAGTGGCGGAAGGGCAGATTCACGGCGTCCGCACCGAGGTAAAAGAACATCCCATGCAGATTCTGGTGCGCTGCGAGAACCCAAATCTTCTGGCTGCCAGGCTTTTTTCGCAAGACCACGTGGTGGAAGCCAAACTGAATGTTGACGGCAAAGGCGTGCTGATCCGCACCAAAGACGCCGACCTGTTCTATCAAATGCTGAACAAAATCATCGTAGACGAAAACTTTGTGGTGGATACCGTGGCGCCGAATGATGACGACGTAAACTCGGTTTACCAGTACCTGATCGGCACCGGAAGCGGAGGCACCGTATGAGTTCACCCGCAATCACAACCGCACGCAACCTGCGGCCGGAGATTCCATGGCAGCTTTGGGCATCACAACTGGGGGCTGTTCTTCGCATCGAACTCAAGAAGACGCTCTGGATGCGCCGCAGCATCTGGATTTATCTGCTGGCTTTTGCGCCGGCGGCAATGTTCGGCTTACATGCTCTTATCGACGCCGGGGGCCGAAATAGCAGCATTGAAGAAGACACGCGCGTGCTGGCTTATATCTTTCAGCTTTTTTATTTGCGCGTGGGAATTTTCTTTGGCTGCCTCGGAATGTTTACGTGGCTGTTCCGCGGAGAGATTGTGGAAAAGAGCTTGCACTACTATTTGCTGTCGCCAATACGGCGCGAATTGCTGGTAGTAGGCAAGTTTCTTGCCGGCGTGATTACAGCTTCGCTCGTGTTCGGAACCTCCGTTTTTCTGTGCTTCACTTTTGCGTATGCCCACTTTGGACCGACTGGCCGTGCCTATGTTTTTAACGGCCCCGGCCTTGGACAGCTCGCCTCTTATTTGCTCGTTACTGCGCTCGCATGCCTGGGCTTTGGCGCAATTTTTCTTGCGCTGAGTCTCATGTTTAAGAACCCGATCCTGCCGGGCATCGCTGTGCTGCTCTGGGAATCTTTTCATTCCGTTGCGCCTTCACTGCTGCAGAAATTCAGCGTTAGTTTTTATTTGAAACAGCTTTGTCCTGTCACTATTCCGCCGGACGGACTCATGGCTCTTTTCACCGTGATGACGGAACCGGTCTCGCCGTGGTTGGCCATTCCCGGACTGCTATGCCTGAGCATTGCCATTCTGGTCTTCGCGTGCTATCGAATTCGCCGGACAGAAGTCAGCTATCTGGCAGATTAACTGCAAAGCTGACCGCGTTATTTCTGTAAAAACGGATTCATCTCGCGTTCGTCGCCGATGGTTGTATTCGGTCCGTGACCGGGCGTGACTTCTGTTTCATCTGGCAGTGCGAGCACCTGGTTGTGCAGTGAGCGCATGATTTTTTCCATCGATCCGCCAGGCAGATCTGTCCGCCCGATGCTGCCGGCAAAGAGCGTATCTCCGGCGATCAGCTTTTGCTCTGCAGGAAAATAAATGCAGATGCTGCCTTCGGTATGTCCCGGCGTGTCGATCACCTGCGATGCGATCTCACCGATCTTCAACACTCGGCCATGGCTTACTGACTCGTCAATCTGCACTTCGCCGGGAGACTCCATACCAACCCAGGTTGCCTGCATGTCCAGCATTTTGAGCAGGGCGGAATCGTTTTGATTCATTAGAATCGGCGCGCCTGTAGCGGCCTTGAGCTTCATCGCTCCGCCAACATGGTCAATATGCGCATGCGTAATCACAATCTGCTTGAGCGTGAGTTTTTCCTGGCGCAAAATTTCCAGAATTCCTTCAATCTGGTCACCCGGATCAATCACCATGGCTTCGTGAGTCTTCTCGTCCCCAAGAATGGAGCAGTTGCATTGCAGCGGACCAACGGGAAAAATTTTATGGATCATATCAACATGCTCCTCGCTGGAAGCTTTGGGCGGCTACCCGGCTCAAAGTATTTGCATAAAAAGCAATGAGCCGCCAACAGGCGGCCCAGCTCAAATCTAATCGACGACTGATTGCTACTTCTTAGGCGCCGGCTGTGACTGTGTGGGAACGCTGTCCATTACAGAAGACGAAGTGCGCAGGCTGGTGATGTACGTCAATCCCATTGACGTAAGCATGAAAATAATGGCGCACCAGGTAGTCAGCCGGGAGAATGCCGTGGCTGTGCCGCGCGGACCAAATGCCGTCTGGCTGCCCATGCCGCCAAAGGTTGCGGCGATATCGGCGCTCTTTCCGTGCTGCAACAGCACCACCACAATCAGCACTGCGCAAACAATCACGTGAATCAGGGTAATAAAAGCTGTAAGCATTTGTTCTTTAAAGTCCTCTCAAAATCTTGGTGCGGAAGGGGGGATTTGAACCCCCACGCCTTTCGGCGCCACCCCCTCAAGATGGTGTGTCTGCCAGTTCCACCACTTCCGCTCAGGGCCTGTTTGCACCCACTTGCGCGCTGAACGCTGGATGGGAGAAAAAGGAATACTGATTATAACAAAGTCCATTTTCCTGAACTAGATATGCCGCCAATTGCCAGATACTTGCCCTGGTACATAGTAATAAAACGCACTTCGTAATAAAACGTACTTCGCGATATGCTGCCGCTTTGCGATAGACAGTGTTCATTCCGTCCGCCTGATGTATGCTGAATTGCCATGAAAAAGCCCTTCCTTTTCCTCATTTTTGCCTTCATTCTGGCCTCAACTGCGAGCTCTTTTGCCCAGCCTGCCGCGCCATCCAGCCCACAAGCAGCTGCCGTCCAGGAGAAGCCGGCTCCATTGTCGTTCTTTGTTGTGCTGTTGAAGCGTCCAGCTAGTGGGCCGCAACTGAGTAAGCAAGAAGAAGACAAACTTCAGGAAGCGCATATGG
>DASZMF010000506.1:0-2051 GCA_035552035.1 Candidatus Angelobacter sp. | reverse complement strand
ACTCGAGCAACTCGGTTTCAAATGCTGGCCCAGCGAGACAAACTTTCTTCTCTCCAGATTTGGTGCGGAGAAAAAAGAAATCCTCCGCGCTCTGCGCCAGCGCGGCATCGCCCTGCGTGACCGCGCCGATTGCGAAGGCTGCGTCCGCATCAGCATTGGCACGCAGCAGGAGATGGAACGCCTGATGACCGAGCTGAAACAAGTGCTCTCACAACTTTCGGCTGCAAGGCAGGTGGCGCAATGAGAAAAGCTTCTCTCCGCCGCAACACCACTGAAACGCAGATCGAGCTCACGCTGACCATTGAGGGCCAGGGCCGCTATGAAGTCTCTACGGGCATTCGGTTTTTCGATCACATGCTGGAGCTGTTTACCCGCCACGGTGCCTTTGACCTGAAGCTGAAAGCCACTGGCGACTTAGACGTGGATCAGCATCACACGGTTGAAGATGTTGGTATCGCTCTGGGTGAAGCATTCCACACTGCGCTCGGTGATAAAAAAGGCATTATGCGCGCCGGATATTTCCTGATGCCGATGGATGAAACCCTTGGTCTTGCTGCCGTCGACTTCAGCGGACGCACCGCCGCAGTCATCAACACACAGGTAAAGACGCGGCTCGTCGGCGATCTGCAATCCGAACTCGTTTATGATTTTTTTGAGGGTTTTGCCCGTGGCGCAAAAGCCAATGTCCACCTTAAAATCATGTATGGGCGCTCCAACCACCACAAGATTGAAGCGCTGTTTAAGGCCTTTGCCCGCGCGCTGCGCGTGGCCTGCTCTCGTGACAAGCGGTTGGCCAAGATGCTGCCCAGCACCAAAGGTCTCTTATGATCGCCATTGTCGACTATGGCGCGGGCAACATCAGTTCAGTCAAAAAAGCTCTGGAGCATCTGGGCGCTGACGCGCAGGTAACTTCTGATCCGGCAGTGATTGCCACGGCAGAAAAGCTGGTTGTGCCGGGGGTCGGCCACTTCAGTCGCTGCCAATCTTTGAACGCCAACCTGCGCGCGCCAGTGCTCGAAGCTATCGTCAATGGCAAACCTTTTCTCGGCATCTGCGTTGGCATGCAATGGTTGTTTGCCGGCAGCACTGAAGCGCCGGAGACGCCCGGCGCGGCGCTCTTTGCAGGTGAATGCTCGCGTTTCCCGGCTGCGGTGAAGTCGCCGCATGTAGGCTGGAACCAGATTGACGTAAACAACGGATCGCGGCTACTCAAAGGCGTGAGCAACGGCGCATTTGTCTATTACACACATTCTTTCCGCGCACCGGTGGTTGCGGAAACAATTGCCTGCACCAGTTACGGCGGTGCGTTCTCTGCCGCCGTGGAGCGCGACAATGTTTTCGGTGTGCAGTTCCATCCTGAAAAATCTGCTGAAACCGGTTTGAAAATCATGGAGAATTTCTGTGCCCTCTGAGCGCCTGGCCAAAAGAATCATCGCCTGCCTTGACGTGGATGCAGGGCGCGTAGTCAAGGGCATCAAGTTCCAGCAACTGCGCGATGCCGGCGATCCCGCGGAGCTGGCGCGCCTGCATGCTGCAGCCGGAGCCGATGAAATTGTATTGCTCGATATCACCGCGACCTCTTACGGCCGCAAGACATTGGTGGAGACCGTCCGCCGCACCGCGCGCGAATTGTTTGTTCCATTCTCCGTAGGCGGTGGTGTGCGGACCATGGAAGATGCCGCCAAAATCTTCGACGCTGGCGCAGACAAAGTGAGCATCAACTCTGCCGCTGTTGCCAATCCGGAATTGATTACTGAGATTGCTGGCCGCTTTGGCTCGCAGGCAGTCATTATCGCCATTGATGCGAGGCGCGGCACAGAGCCGGCAGACGCGGCAGAAGTCTTTGTCGCTGGTGGGCGCACTGCGACCGGCAAAAAAGCTTTGGTCTGGGCACGCGAGGCGCAAGAGCGCGGAGCAGGGGAAATCCTGCTGACCTCCATGGACCGCGACGGTACTGGCGCAGGCTTTGACTGTGAACTAACAGCCGCTATCGCCGAATCGGTATCCATCCCGGTCATCGCCTCGGGCGGCGCTGGCAACGCGCAACACTT
>DASZMF010000505.1:0-3618 GCA_035552035.1 Candidatus Angelobacter sp. | reverse complement strand
CTCAGAGGAGAGCATCACCATGCGTCTGGCAGAAAATTTACGCAAAGCAGAAGAGAAAAGTGTAAGCACCATCCGGCGAGGCATGGAGCGCGCCCACGAAGAGTGGGCAGACGTAGAAAGAAAAATCCGTAAGCGCATGCGCATCTATCCACAAAAAGCACACGCCGTGGCAGTAGCGGCGCCAAGCCTGGAACAAGAGCTTACTGATGTGAGCTAGCTTATTTTCGCCGGTCACGCTGAACTACGTTGATCGTAGGCTTGCGCAAGGGAACAATGGCGCCCTTGCTGGGATCGGCCTGCGCATGGCTGGCGCGGAAAGCAACTTCATCCTGGACAAAGTGTACGAAGTCCTGCATTTTGCGGTTCATCTCTTCCATGCGCTCACGCATCTGCAAAATAATCGCGATGCCCGCAATATTCACACCCAGGTCGCGCGCCAGGTTCAGGATAAACTCCAGCCGCTGCAAATCTTCCTCGGTATAAAGGCGCGTGTTGCCATCCGTGCGCGAGGGCTTCAGCAAACCTTCCCGCTCATACAACCGCAGCGTCTGCGGATGTATGCCATACATCTCCGCCACGGAAGAAATCATGTAAGCGCCTTTTGATTTTCGTTTTGCTGTCATGCGCTACACCTTGCTCCACAGCTCCGCCCGCGGATCGTCCGTGTGCAGGTTCTGCAATTCCTGCCACAGCTCGCGCGCCTTCATGTCATGCGCCTCCGGGACAGTGATCCTGATCTCCACAATTTCGTCGCCACGCTTGTCTTCCCGCGTGGCCGACGGTACGCCCTTTTCCCGCAGACGCAGCTTCTGTCCGCTCTGCGTTCCCGGCGGAATCTTCAACTGCGATCGGCCATCAATGGTCGGTACTTCAATCTTCGCGCCCAGCGCGGCTTCCCACGCGGCTACCGGCACCGTTGCATAAATGTCGTCGCCATCGCGACGAAACACCGGATGCTCACCGACCCGAATAATAATGAAGAGATCGCCCGCCTGTCCGCCGTGGGTGCCAGCGTTGCCTTTGCCGGCCAGGCGTATGCGCTGGCCATCGCGCGTCCCGGCTTTCACGCGGACTTCCAAAGAGTCCGTGCGCTCCACCACCGTTTCACCGTGGCACACCGGACACGCCGACTGTATTTTGCCCGTGCCACCGCACCGCGGACACGTTGTATTAAACTTCATGCCGCCGCCAGATTGCGTAATCTGCCCCGTGCCATGGCATTGCGGACACGTATTCGGAGTGCCCACCACGCCGCTGCCGTGGCAGTTGCCGCATGTATCCAGGCGCGTGACGCTCAGGCGCATCACCGTGCCGCGAATCGCGTCCCAAAAGCTGACGTTCACCTGATATTCAAGATCAGAGCCATGCTCCGGCTGGGTTTCCATGGCAGCGCTTGAGCCGCCGCGTCCGCCAAACATGCTGGAGAAAATATCGCGGAAGCCGCCGCTGCTCTGCCGGTTGCCGCCCACATCAGTAAAGTCAAATCCACTGAAGTCGAAGCCCTGCGCTGCGCCGCTGCGCGTGCCGCTACCAAAGCCAGATCCGCTGCTGCCACCGCGCGCGTACGCCTCGGCCGCTGCGGGATCAATATTGTCAGAGTAGTAGCCCAGCTGATCGTAAATCTTGCGCTTCTTGGGCTCGCTCAGAACGTCATTGGCCTCAGAAATCTCCTTGAACTTCTCTTCAGCCTTCTTGTCATTCGGATTTACGTCAGGATGGTACTTTCTGGCGAGCTTCCGGAAGGCCTTGCGGATCTCCTCCGCCGTGGCCGTCTTCTTTACGCCCAGAAGGCCGTAATAATCTTTTTGTTGTGTCGCCATTCGTACTCGGGTCCTATTTGCTTATTTTTCTTCCGGCACCTTGGTCGCCTGCCAGGCCACCGCCTGCCATTTGCCGTTGCGCTTTAAAAACGTTCCGGTATTGCGATAGTAAACCGTCACCGGCTTGCCGCCTTCAATGTTATGCAAGACCAAACGGAAATTTACCACTGCCACTTCGCCATAAGGATGGACGGTAAAATCTTCCGCCTCATAGGAAGCCTGCGGATCGGCGGCGGCACGCACATCAATATTCTTGATGATGTCAGACTTCGTGACGGTCAAGCCCGTGGCGCGCGTATAGATTACGTCGTCGGCAAAAAATTCCTGGAACACCTTGGGATCATTCTTCGGTACGTTCGACAGGAAATCGCGGACGAGTTGCGTGACCTGCTGCGTGGTGTCAGCGGTTTGCGGAGCGGCAGATGCCTGTGCCTGCGCGGTGTTTTGCGCCAGTGCCATCATGGGTAAAAGGGCCGCGACAGCAAACATCCGCAGGCCACGGCGTTTCATGTATTTCATTTGCTCTCCAATGTGCCGCCCCTGAAGGGGCTTATCTCAGCTTAAATTTGTTAACCCAGCGCTCCCGCGCTGGGCTAACTCATGCCGCGCCCTTCGACTTCGCTCAGGGCAAGCTCTAACGCGCTGCAACATCAATAGCACAAGCCATTTCCCTGTCACCGCAAATGCTTGTTTTGAATATTCACCCTTGCTTATCCACTACTAATGCTGGATTCGCGTTTTTCGCGTTGATTAGCGGCCATTCCTAATCAGCGTTCATCTGCGCAAATCTGCGGCAAAATTTCCCCGTGCCGTTTCGCGGCCATAGGGATCCCTCGCTTCGCTTCGGGATAAAGAAAAAGGTTTACGCCGCGCCCACTTCCTGAATCAAAAACTTTGAATCAGGTTCGTTGGCTGTGGCGTTGTCCACAAACTGCTGCGCAGCTTCCAGCGAGTAAAGACCAGGCATTGCGATCCAGTTGATGACCTGGCTCCAGCCCTCTGCCACCTTCACTACCAGATATCTTTTCACGGTGTCTCCCCTCATCGCATAGGTTTGAAGGCGGCTCTGCGCCGCCTTCCACCATGCCAGCTAAAGTGCGGAGAACAGATCCTTCAGCGCTTTGCGCCTCAGGATAAGCGCTAATCGCGCTTATTTCTTGTCCTCCACGTCCACGTACTCTGCGTCTATCACGCCTTCATCTTTCTTTTCCTGCTTCTCGCTTGAACCATTCTGCGAAGCGCCGTTATGCGCACCGTCAGCCTGCGGACCAGCGCCTTCCGGCGGCGTCTGGGCTTTGTACATGACCTCGGCCAGTTTGTGAGAAGCTGCAGTCAACTTCTCCTGGGCCGCTTTCATGGCTGCTGCGTCGGTGCCCTCCAGCGCTTTCTTGGCGTCAGCCAGGGCCGTTTCCACCTGGGTCTTTTCGTCGCCAGAGATTTTGTCGCCATGCTCTTTCACGGTTTTTTCCACCTGATAGACCATGCTGTCCAGCTGGTTGCGCGCTTCAATCTCTTCACGCTTGGTCTTGTCTTCTGAAGCATGCGCTTCAGCTTCCTTGGCCATGCGCTCCACTTCTTCCTTGCTCAAGCCAGACGAAGAAGTAATCTGGATTTTCTGCTCCTTGTTCGTGGCCTTGTCTTTTGCGGTCACGTTCAGGATTCCGTTGGCGTCAATATCAAACGTTACTTCAATCTGGGGCACGCCACGCGGAGCCGGCGGTAAGCCGGTGAGGTGGAACTTGCCCAGAGTGCGATTGTCATTGGCCAGCGGACGCTCGCCCTGCAACACGTGAACTTC
>DASZMF010000504.1:0-1816 GCA_035552035.1 Candidatus Angelobacter sp. | reverse complement strand
TTGAGCACGGCGCGCCACTGTATAAAACGTGCCGCCGGAACGTCGGTGCGCGCGTCCTTGGATAAATCAATGCGGGCCCAGGGGCTCCAGTTGCGGTCAGGATTGTCAACATTGCCGCTGCGTGCGTAGAGCTCAAAGTTGCCGCGGGCACGAACCTCGGCGCGCCCCCAGCGAGAAAAGATCTGCGCATCCTTCACATCGCTTTCAAACGTGCCCTCGGCCTCGGTGCTGTTGTTCATCAAAAAGATTTTTCCCAGGTTGCTGCTGGAGCAATACAGCCCGCCGTTGGGCGCTTTGGCGAACGCGCTGACCTGGTTGGCTGTGGCTTTCAGCAGATCAGTGTAGTCGCCATTTTTTTCGATGGCATAAATGCGGCCTTTATTGCCTGTGCCCGCGACCAGCCTTCCGGCTGCGTCAAAGGCGAGAGCGTAAACAATGTCTTCGCGCGACGTCCAGATTTTTCGCGGCGAGCCGTCTGGAGCAATGCTGTACACGTCAGAGCCGGCCAGGCTCACATTGTTTGCCGGAGCGCTTGCGGCTTGCGTTCCTTGTGCGGGCGTTGCAGGTGTGGCTGAGATGGCGCTGCTGGCTGAGGCTGCGCGCTTCTCGCCGGTTCCTGCGGCGTAAATGTTTCCGGCGGCATCCACGGCCAGCGCGGTAATCTCTTTTTTCGGCGCGCTGTACAGCACAAAGCCTTCACCTGCCGGCGATATGCGATAGATCAGCCCGCTGCCGTCAGAGCCGGCAATCAGGTTCCCTTTGGGATCAAAGGCCAGCACGCGCATGTGTGCTTCGTCAGACTTGAAGAAGACTGCGCCCTGTCCGTTCTTCTCCACGCGATAAATTTCGCCGTTGTCTCCCGTAGCGATGTAGAGGCGGCCTTGTGCGTCAAACGCCATGTCCCATATGTATTTGGTTTTGGGGTCGAAGAAAGTTTGCGAATCGAACTCAGGCGCGGTGGCTGAGCCTCCGGTTTTTCTGGTCAGCCGATACACCTTGCCATCCGGTGACGTGGCAGCGTAAACGGCGCCATCCTGTCCCAGCGCCACAGATTGCACCTGCAATTCCTTGGGCTCAAAAATGGTGCTGGATTTTCCGTCTGGCGTTATGCGATAGACGCGCGCCGGTGCGCCAGTGGCGGCGTACACCACGCCGTCTTTGTCCGCGGCAATGCTCCATATAAAGCTTGAGGGGCTGGTGTAGATCGCTTTGAACGCGGGCGCCAGTTCAAGCTGGCCGGTGCTGCGGATGGCTACGCCGCGCGTGGTGCCGCGCTGAAATTCTTCGTAGCCGGTTTCTTTCCATTGCCGCGTACCTTCGGCAACAGCGAGACTTGCACACGCGAGAACGATCAGGGCAGAAAGGGCTTTCTTCATCAGGCTTTTCTTTATCAAGCTTTTCACACCATAAAGATTACAGCAGCAGGCAGATAAAATCTGCTCTGCTGCTGCGAACGTGCTAATGGGATGCACGAGGAAAAACTGGCGTAGCCTGAAAAAAGAAAAAGAATTACTTAATAGTGACGCTGATAATCTGAGCGCCGTTCACCACGTATCCGGCTGGCGTTGAGGCCTCATTTACCGCCGACTCATTGAATACCACCATCTCCTGCGTGGCCCGCATGCCTTCCATAACGTTCATCACGGAGAGCGGTACGGCCGGCATTACTTTGTCTTCCACAGTCGCCTGCGGGTTGGCTTCCAACAGAGAGACATATAGATGGTCATTCAAATGTTCTTTGTTGAGCAGTTCGATGGTCGAATGCAGGTCCAGATGCTTGCCTACCATTGGGCTCACATGGCGTGCGCGATCAAGG
>DASZMF010000503.1:0-1505 GCA_035552035.1 Candidatus Angelobacter sp. | reverse complement strand
GCCTTGCCGCGGCCTTCGGCCATAGCCTCGGCAAAGTTTGCGAACAGCACCGTGAACCAAAGCCACAGCGTGATCTGCAGGTTAAAGCCAAAGCCAGGACGATGATGAATGACATCGTTGATCAGGAGCGCGGTGGTCAGCACGCTGCCTACTTCCACAACAAACATCACCGGATTCTTGATCATGCCTCGGGGGTCAAGCTTGCGCACGGAATCAACCAACGCCTGACCAAGGATTTCGGTATTCCAAAGACTCGTTTTTTCAGCCATGACGATTTGTCCTCTTACAGACGCGTTAGAAAAGCTGGCCTGCATGGAGTTGCAGGTGTTCAAGAATCGGACCAAGACTGAGGGCCGGGAAGAATGTGAGCGCGCCGAGCAGCAACACGACGCCAATCAGCAACGTCGTGAACAGCGCGTTGTTAACGGGGAACGTTCCGGGGGAGGGCGGAACACTTTTCTTCTGTGCCAGGTTGCCGGCCAGGGCGAGCACGGGAATCATCATCAACAAGCGGCCGATGAGCATATCCCAGCCCATGCAGACGTTGTACCACCAGCTCGAACTTAGCCCGGCAAACGCCGATCCGTTGTTGCCCGCTCCGGAAGTGAATGCGTAAATGATCTCGCTGAATCCGTGCGGCCCTGGGTTGTTGATGGCAGAAAGTCCAATGGTCGGCAATGACACGAAGATAGCCGTGAAGGCAAGGATGATGAGCGGGAAGATGAGCGCATAGAGCATGGACATCTTCACGTCATAGGACTCGATCTTCTTGCCGAGATACTCCGGTGTGCGGCCCACCATGAGGCCCGCGATAAAGACTGCAAGCACCACGAAAATGAGCATGCCGTACATGCCAGAACCCACGCCGCCAAACACCACTTCGCCCAACATAATGTTGGTGAGCGGAATCATGCCGCCCAGCGGAGTGTAGCTGTCGTGCATTCCATTCACTGCGCCGCAGCTTGCGTCGGTGGTGATGGTGGCAAAGAGTGTGCTCGCGGCTATGCCATTGCGTACTTCCTTGCCCTCCATGTTGCCGCCTGACGCCCCTGAAGTGCGGACTTGCTGCGCACCGTGTATCAGCGGATGCGGCTGCGACTCCGCCCAATAGGATGCGGTGAATCCGGCTGCGAAAAGAACAAACATCGCTGCAAATACCGCCCATCCGTGTCCCGGCGAACCGGTCATCCGGCCCAGTGTGTAAGTAAGACCAGCAGGAATAATAAAGATGGAAAGCATCTGCAGAAAGTTTGAAAACGGCGTGGGATTCTCGTACGGATGCGCGCTGTTGGCGTTAAAGAATCCGCCGCCATTTGTACCAAGCATCTTGATGGCTTCTTGTGAAGCCACGGGACCTTGCCCGATGGTTTGCGTCTGCGCGGGCTGCTCAAGAGGGTGCGCGACAGTGTAATGACTAAAATTTTGCGGGACACCCTGCGCAACCAGCAACAGCGCGTAGATGAACGATCCGGGCAACAGCACCCAAAGCGTAGTGCGCGTCATAT
>DASZMF010000502.1:0-5106 GCA_035552035.1 Candidatus Angelobacter sp. | reverse complement strand
AAAAACAACTTAGCCGCAGATTTTCGCAGATAAAACTAATTAGCCGCGAATGGACACGAAAGAATACGAATAAAGCATGGCCGGTAAGACAAAAGGGTATTCTGCAATCGCATCGTTTCTTTTAATCGCAGATGGTTTGTGGGTCTAACCAATTTTCTGTACGCGCTTGTATATTTGAATGACTATGTTTAATGGTATTCGATCACTGTTGGGTATCCGGCCGAAACGCGCTGAGAGCGATGAGAAGCTGGATGAGGCGCTGGCGAACGCCACGCAACTGGACCACTATTTCTTTTTCTCGGACAAGGCCGATGTTGATCAAGCGACGATTGGTTTGCAGGAGCGCGGATGGACGATTGAATCGGTGAGCCTGGACGCAAACCAGCAGAAATGGCTGTTGCAGGTGCGGCAAATTGGGCCGGTGGAAAATCTTAGCGAGTTGCAGACGGAGTTGGACCTGTTCGCTGATGACCATCACGGTGAGTATGATGGCTGGCAGGTGCCGGGAGTTACGGAGGGACTTTGATTCTGTCGCTCCGCTCAGACCGCTTATAGATTTTTTTGTTATTTGAAATTGTCAGCCCTGACGCGGCGGGCTCGGCGCGTGGTCGGCCTCGCCCTTGATCTTAAGTCCAGAAATTGTTTGTTGTTGCTCTATCGTGGAAAGCGCAAGGTCCTTCAGGGCTACTCACCCGCTGAAGAAAACGCGGGTGAGCTTACGCCCTTCAGGATGACGTTCTATTTTGAGACGGACATTGTGAATGAACGCTGCGTTTCGGAGTGAATGCCGCGTTCAGAGTGAATGAATAACGCGTCGGAAAACATAGGCTCGGCGCGTGATCGGCTTCGCCCGCGATTGGAGATTTTGTCACTTCATTATTTCTCACCAGCATCATTTACTTCCTTGAGCATGGTGCGGGCCTTTTCCGCATAAAAGCCTTCAGGCGCCAGTTGCAGATATTTTTCCAGTGCGGCTTTGCCTTCATTTGAGTCGTTGGTCTTGCCCTGCTTTGCTGCATCGGCGTAAAGGGCAGCGGCTTTTACGTAATATGGGTCGGGCATTTTGGGGTCGGTCTGGATGGCTTGATTACAGGCGGCGGCCGCGCCGGTGAGATTTTTCATGTCAAAAAGCGTGGCGCACAAATTAAACAGCGGTGATGCTGGATACGGATGCAGTTTGGCTGACTGCGTAAAAAAATCAACCGCTTTGGGGTAGTTCTTCATCTGGAAATAAATGTTTCCGGCTGACTGCAGCATCTGCCCGGCGCGGGCGGCTTCAACGGTGGTCTGAGACGGATCAGTATCCTTACGCGAAGTACTATTGGAATCCCGCGAAGGCTGGGCTTCAGCCATGTTGGCCTGGGCCGCGGCGATACCTTTCTGATATGTGATCAGCGCATCTTCATAGTGCTCAAGGTTGCTCTGAATGCCGGCAAGGACCTGGTAGTTTTCTGAATGCGACGGTTCCAGCTTGATGGCTTGATTGCAGGCGGGAACGGCCTGGTCAGGATGGCTGCTGTTGTATTCCGCAGTGCACAGGTGGAGAAATGCCAGGGCTGATTTGGGATTGAGTTGCGAGGCATCGCGGAACTGGGTGACAGCGCCATCAGGGTTTCCCATGGCGACATACGTTTCGCCCTCTTCAATCCGCATTTGTGCAGTATCGATCTTCGCTTGTCTGGGGTCTCGCTGCTGGTCAGGCCCATCAGCGAGCACCTTGATGCCTTGTTCCAGAGTCTGCACCGCCTCTTGAAAATGCGTGCGCCTTCTTTGAATGTTGCCCAGGTTCTGATAGAGCTCCCATTTATAAGGAGCGATTTTTAATAGCTGCTGTAACAGCGCTGCCGCCTGCGGCCAATCCTGGGCCTTGATGGCCTGCTGCGCCTGCGGCGTGAGCAGGTTGTAGTCTGCGATGAGCGCATTTTCTTTTTGCAACTCTTCGCGCTGCTCAGCGGTAAGACTAAGCGGCAGGTCTGCGGCGGTGCGCCACTCCTGCTTTTGCATTTCTTCAGCTTTTATGCCGAAGAACGGCGCCAGCGAGGCTTTGGTAGGCACCAGAGAAAGATCAATCTGTATCTCGTTGGCTGCATCATTGTCACTGGCATAAACCTTTTTGCGTTCGTAATAGATTTGCTCGCCATCGGGCCGGTTGATGCGGACTTCATAGATGCCAGCTATTACGCCTACGATGAGAAAACCGCCGTTGGCGTCTGTCTTTGCTTTGTAGATTCTCTGGTTGTCAACATTGGTGTAAAACACCTGGGCGTCGGCAATTGGCTTGCCCCGCATATCCAGCAGGCCGCCCTTCACCTGCCCCAGATGGCTCTGCAGCAGAAGCAAAAGTGTCAGAGCGAGATATGTGGCAGTCGTTTTCATCGGGTTTATTTTGCCACTTTTGCTGTATCCAGAAAAAGAAAAATATCGGCATAACTTGTGCGGCCCTGCTTCACGTTTACAATTTCTGCCATGGGCGATAAGACGAACACCACCAAGAAAGACTGGAAGACCAAGCTTATACATTCTGATGCAACAGTGCCGGAGGGCTTTCGCTCACTGGCGACGCCGGTATATCGAGGGTCCACCGTTGTGTTTCCGCAGGCGGCCATTGCCAGTGACCGCTGGAACCAGCATGAGGTGGGCTACACGTATGGTCTTTATGGCACGCCGACAACGCTGGAACTGGCCGCGAAAGTATGTGAGCTGGAAAAAGGCTTTCGCACCATGATTGTTCCGGGCGGACAGGCGGCCATTTCGTTGATCCAATTGGCGCTGCTTAAAAGCGGCGATCATGTGTTGATGCCGGAAAGCATCTATGGTCCGAATCGGATGTTCTCAAATAGCGTGCTGCGCAGATTTGGAGTGGAGGTGGGTTACTATCCGCCGGGCGCAGGAGCGGCGATTGCGAATGAGCTGCGGCCGAACACGCGACTGGTGTGGTGTGAGAGTCCGGGGTCCATCACGATGGAGGTGCAGGACATTCCGGCGATTGCCAAAGCAGCGCACCAGCATGGCGCGCTGGTGGTGCTGGACAACACATGGGCTGCGGGAATTTATCTGGACGCATTTGCCGTGGGCGTGGATGTAACGATGCAGGCGCTGACGAAATATATTGGCGGACACAGCGATCTGCTGCTGGGATCGATTACGGTGCGCGATCCGCAATTATTTGAGCAGTTGGGCGAGACGCACCAGGGGCTGGGTTGTGCCGCGTCTCCGGATGATTGCAGCCTGGCGTTGCGCGGCATGAAAACGATGGCCGTGCGACTGAAAGCGGTGGAGCAAACCGCACTGGCTCTGGCGCAATGGCTCAGCGCACGTGAGGAAGTTGAGCTGGTGCTGCATCCTGCGTTGGCGTCATGCCCGGGACATGAATTCTGGCAACGCGATTTCACTGGAGCGACGGGACTATTTTCCATCGTATTCAAAGAGCGGTTCAGCAAAGCGCAGGTGCTGGCTTTTGTGGATGCGCTCAAGCTATTTCAGATCGGCTACAGCTGGGGCGGGGTGACCAGCCTGGCCATGACTTACGATATGCAATCGCCCAAGCGGCCGGCTTATGGCAGCAGGCTGGTGCGGCTTTATACGGGGCTGGAGTCGATTGAAGATCTGACAGCGGATGTGGAGCAGGCGCTGGGGGAGATGGTCTAGTGAAGATTAAAAATATTTTAGTTTCCCTGCGAGGTAAGTTGTTGTAGTTGCTGGACGAATTCAGAGCTGGTTCCAAATTGGGGCTTTTAAGTGAACTAAGGTGAAGGTAAGATCGGCCTTAGTCACCAATCCGGGTGGAAGAAATCAAACTTGTAAGAGGTTTTCAACCATGCTCCGGGCCCCGCACGTTGTGGTGATTGAGGACAGTCCTAACGATCAATGGATTGCCACGCGCGTTCTTAAATCCATTGGTATTCGCGAGGTAATCACCTTTGCGCGCATTCCAGAAGCCATGCTTTATCTGGAAGAGATTGCCGCAGGCACGCGGGATTGTCCTGACCTGATTCTGCTTGATCTTAACCTGGGCAACGACAGCGGTTTTGAAGTGCTGCGTTTTTACAAATCAACGCCGAGTATCCAGCAATGCCAGATCCTTGTGTGGAGCGGATCAGGCGCAATTGAGAAAGAATTGTGCAAGCATTTTGGCGTGGACTGTATCCCCAAGGAAGAGGGAGAGGTCGCGCTGGCCACGGCGATCTGGAATCTGGCCAGCAGGAAAGCAGGCTGGATCCGATAGGCCCCCGTGCTGAAAGTGAACGAATCGTTTCGGTAAAAAACAAAAAGTTCTGCCACCAGTGGATTCAAATAAGTTGCATCTGGACACCCTACTCATGACACTAAAGATTGTACTTATCTGTGGGTAGCGCTGGAATTGCGCGGTGGATTGTGTCATGATGCCGCATCATGGCTGCAAAGAAGACAAAAACCAAGGCACGCAAGACGGCAGGGAAGACCACTGTATTGAAAAGCAATGTTCGCAAGGCCGCCAAGAACAAATCTTCTGACGATTTGAATGACGTGGCGGCGCGGTTGATGCAGCAGTCTGAACGCAGCCTGGTGACGCAGGCGGCAGCGCTGCTTATCCAAAAAAACAGCTAGCTGCGCGTAGGGGTTTTAATTTGGCCGCGCCAGCGCGCCAACTATGTGTGAATGTCTCTCACAAACATTTGATCATGCCGGCTTCGTCCTGAAAGAATGGCGTGGAAATCGGCTTAGATTCTGGCTAGCTTGGTGGCCGGGTGTATCGCCAGGCCCAGAAAATCAGCGGGATTTGCAGCGGCAAGCGCAGCCATTGTGCCCAGCTCTGGCCGAGTATCCCCGACGCGGACAGATGCGCCACGGCCATATAGATATTTGCAGGAAAGACGGCGACTAACAGCGCTACCAGTCCCCATGCGGCTGCACGCTGCGTGAATGGAACCAGCAAGCCAATGCCGCCGAGAATTTCCGCGATGCCGCTTACGATGACCAGCAGATGCGGCATCGGAAGCAGTGGAGGCACAATGCGGATGTAAGCATCCGGAGCGACAAAATGCATGGTGCCTGCGCCGATGAAGAAGATCGCCAAGACCACACGCATTTGAGTCTCCGCTGGAGTGCTCTGTTTTAAGTGCTTTG
>DASZMF010000501.1:0-7540 GCA_035552035.1 Candidatus Angelobacter sp. | reverse complement strand
ACGCGCCCAACAGCATTGTGAGTTACAGCACGTCGCTCACTGTTTCTGCGCCCACCGGAAGCGTAAGCAAAGGTTTCAGTCCGGGGCAGGCCACCGTGGATTGGAGCAATCGCTTCCGCCACCACTTTGGGCGGTTGACTCCATTCGTGGCCGCAGGCCTTGGCAACACCGTTCCCGATTCTGAACTCGTCACGCGCGACTTCACATCGATTGGGGACATCGCCCATTTTGAAGAGGGCGCAGAATTCGAACTCACCAAACGCATTTATGTTGGCGGCTCGGCTTACCAGATTGTTCCGTTCGGCAACCAGCAGGTGTTCAATCGCTTCAGTGCGGTTGTTCCTGTAACCGCTGTTGCGCAAGACGATAAAGGCGGCGCTGGCAAAGACGGTCCCGCGCCTGGCCAGCCGCCACCGGGAAACTCCGGACAGCCCTCCGCCAGCGGTGACAATCTCACACGTGAACGCGGCTTTGACGCCTGGGTTGGATTCGAGCCCACCCGGATCGTTCGCCTGGAACTTGGCTATTCGCGCAGCGCCACGTTTGCTCTGAATAGTTTTTCTTTTAACGTCGGCTTCAACGTGGGCAAGCTGTTCCATTCCCAGCAGACTCACTAATGCAAGGACCTGGATGGCGAGTGGTTTTAAGAAAGAGGCTTAATAACAAAGAAAGACTCTTATAAATGGCGAATGTTTTTAGTGCGGAGCATAAAGAACCCGGCTGCCATTTGCGTTAACCGGATCAGTGGCTGAGCTATCACCTGCGCCTGCTGATGTCGAAGCACCAACCGTCGCACCCGGACTCACCGCCGCATTCTCCTGCCGTGGGCCTGCTGACTTGCCAAAGCGCAACTCATATGGCGTCCGCGCGGTGTCGCCGATCTTAGCCGTACCCTCGCCGCTGAAGCTGAGCGTGGCAAATTCCGCGTTGATATCTACCACCGTGCCTTCGCCAATATTCTGGGTCACGGGCTTCAGGATCTTTCCTGTCTTCGGGTCCACAATCAGGCGCAGCATGTGTGTGATTTCCAGCTTGTCGCCAATTTGCAATCCGCTTCGGCTGCCAATGTTTACGACCAATGTATTGTCGGTCACGTCAGCCACTGTACCGGCCACGTCGGGTTTGTGCGGGGCCAGCGTGCCAGCCTTGAAGTCCAGTTCAATGCTCAGTGCGTTAATCGCTTTCGTCACGGCCTCACCCAGCATTGACCGTTCAAAGTTCGGCGCATGCGGATCAAAGCCCACAATGCCGTCATTATTGAACTTCGTGGGCCCATTGAGTATGCCGCCGCTCAATGATCCACCGCTCAAAACGCCGCCATTAAATAGGGAAGTCCCTTCGCGGATGGAAACGCCTTCAGCCCTGGCTGTAGCCAGCACCTCTCCGCTCATGGTGTCGATGAGGCGCGCTGTAATCGCGCACTCGGCCCGCATCTCACCTTTTTTCAGCCGGGTGACGCTCAATGCGCGGTCGCGCATGCCCATGCCGTTTTTCACCCTTACTTCTTCGCGATTGAACTTCGTCACCGATCCCTGAATCACCGCGTCCAATCCCAGCAACCGGCCCATCCTGGCAATCGCCGCCGGATCTGTGCGGTCAGTCATGGGAATATTCTGCGCTGCCAGCAGATCGTCAATCGCCCGGCGCTCCACAATGCGGTACTGGCTGTCTTTCAGTAATTTCTCCACCAGCAGCGCGGCAACGCCTTTGCCCACTTCTTCATTCGCGCCGTAGATGGAATAGATATTGTCTTTCACCGCGCGATTATCAAAATCAAAAACCGCCACCAGCTTCTTCCGCTGTTCTGCCGGACGCTCCGCCGCCTGCTGCGCAGAGCAGCTCATCGCACCAAGAATCATGGCTATAAGAAATAGGCTAATCAGGCGAATTCGCGACATCTGGCTCTTACGCTCCCGGTAGAAAGGCTCATCCCTACCAATCGGCCATTTTGCGCGGAACATTAGTACTGATTTGGAATTATTTCGGGACGAAAAGGAGATTGATTCAGGTGAGCTGCCAGGAATTGCATTGCAAAGCACCAGCTAACTGCCTTGCGAAGGGCAGAGCTTTGGCTGTGCCGCAAAAACTCCATGCGTTCACCACCGATTCATAGACGAGAGGGGAGTAATGCCTGATCGCTAAACTTCCACCAGCCAGCGCAGGGCTTCCTGCCGGCTCTCAAAGAGTGGAATGCGGCGGCGGGAAAATGCCTGCACGCCTTCATAGATCAGTCGTTGCAGCCCGCTGATGCCAATCACCGCAGCGCGTCGCACATACGGCGCATTGCCCACCACTTTGGCTTGCAGCACGGCCACAGAGTCTTTATCAAACGTGGTGCCCGTCACGTCGTTGAGTGTGAGCACTGAATTTGGCTGTTCCAGCGCAATCACCCGATGGCCTTCTTCCGCCACGGCCTTCAGCATTGCCACATCGCAATGTGAATAGTTAATAAAGAGCACGCGCTGCCCCTGGTGCTCAATGAATCGCACGCGGCCGGGAGCAATCGCGTCAATGGTTCCGGACTGCAGTTCGTAGGTTGTTGCACTAGCCATGAAGCGTATTGTGGTGCCGGTTCAGGAACTCTCGAAAGATAACGAAAGATAGCGCACGGTTGGTTACCTACAGAGAAATGCCGCTCCACCGAAGGGCGAGATTCCTCGCATCCCTTAAATCGAGGCGATGATCCAGTTGCCAGTTTTCTTCCCAGCAGGAAATCCTGGTGATGATCCGCGCCTATCCGCGTTCATCCGCGGCAAGTATTGCTTTTGATTTTCCTCTGCGTTCCTCTGTGCCCTCTGGGGTAAATGGTTTTGGGCCGCCCAGTAATCCGTGTTATCCGTGTTCATCGGTGGTAAGTTTTGCGCTCTGGATTTCCTTTGTGTTCCTTCGTGTCCTTTGTGATAAAAAAGCTTAAGGTTTCACGCCGAGGATCTGCTTCATGCCAACCTCCTCCATTCTGGTAGCCACCTGGGACAACGGGTTATTCAGCATCACCGGAAAAATCGTCCGCCAGGAGCTCGCCCATCAATCCGTCCGCAGCCTGGTATCTGATGGACATGGCGGCGTTCTCGCAGTCGTTGGCGGGCATTCACTCTATCGGCGGTCGCCGGATGGCGAATGGACTGAGCTGGCAAAAAGCGAAGCTGATCTCTCCTGCTGCGTGCCAAATGGGAACATTGTTTTTGCCGGTACTGACGATGCCCGTATCCTGCGCCTTGCCGCAGATGCTGACGGCGCTGGCGCGCAACAATGGCTGACGGGTTTTGACAACGTGGCTGGACGCGACACGTGGTATGCAGGATCCGCGATCATCAACGGCAAGCGTATGGGGCCGCCGCTGGGAATTCGTTCCATGGCGGCTACATCCGATGGCCTGCTTCTGGCCAACGTCCACGTTGGCGGCATTCCGAGATCTACTGATTCCGGCCGCACCTGGCAGCCCACAATCGATATCAACAGCGACGTTCACCAGGTCTGCGCCCATCCAACGCGGCCCGAGCTTGTGATAGCCGCAGCAGCTGTGGGCCTTTGCGTGAGTTGCGATGCTGGAGTCACGTGGACCATCGAACAGCAAGGCCTGCACGCCCCTCATTGCTCTGCCGTTGCTTTTGGCAGAAATGACATTTTCGTGTCAGCATCCATCGACCCGTTCGCGGCCCAGGGTGCAGTTTACCGCCGCCCCATTGACGGCAACGGCCCGCTCCAGCCTTTAGGCGGAGGCATGCCGCAATGGATTCACGGCAAAGCCGATACCGATTGCATCGCAGCCATGGATTCCATGGTCGCTATCATCGACCGCTCCGGCCGCCTTTACATCTCGCATGACGATGGCGCTTCCTGGTCGTATCCATTCGATAGTCTGCCAGTTCCTAGCGGGCTATACATCTGCTGATCCGTGGTAAGCTTTGCTGCCTGATTTTCCTCTGTGTTCCTTCGTGTCCTCTGTGGTAAATGGTTTTGGTACGTTTCATCTTTACGTTTTTTGTGTTTCTTGAAATCTTTCCGTGGAGAATGCTTGTGAAGACTTGGGCTGTAAAAAGGTTCCTTCTGGCTGTATTTGTTTTTGCCCTGACCAGCATTGCGTCGCAAGCAGCCTATGCCGCCACCTGTGAAAGTCTGGCCGCGCTCAAGCTGCCAAATACAACCATCACATCGGCCCAGCAGGTTGCTGCCGGAGCTTTTGTTCCGCCCGGCGCAACTGCTCCTCCCGCTTCGGCAAAAACCTTACCGGCATTTTGCCGCGTAACGGCTACGCTCCAACCTGCCAAAGATTCAGACATCAAAGTAGAAGTCTGGCTCCCGCTTACCGGCTGGAACGGTAAATATCGCGGACAGGGCAATGGCGGCTTTGCCGGGTCGCTGACGTATTACGGCATGGGCATTGCGATCTCCCAGGGATACGCCACCGCCAGCACTGATACGGGCCACGCCGCCCCGAATGCGGCGGACGCAAGCTGGGCGCTTGGCCATCCGGACAAGATTGTTGATTTTGGCTGGCGCGCGATTCATGAAATGACCGTCCAATCCAAAGCCATTATTCAGGCGTTTTATGGCGCGCCTATCAAGCACTCCTATTTTGCTGCCTGCTCCAACGGCGGACGCCAGGGCCTGATGGAAGCGCAGCGCTTTCCTGAGGACTATGACGGCATCATCGCCGGCGCTCCGGCCAATTACTGGACGCAGGTCTTCGCCGCCTTCTTGTGGAACATGCAGGCCATGCAGGCCGAGTCCGGTAGCTACATCACGGCCAATAAAGTTCCTGCCATCGCAGCGGCAGTGGTTGCAGCCTGCGACGAGAAAGACGATGTAAAAGACGGCGTGCTCAATGATCCCCGGGAATGCCGCTTTGATCCCAAGGTGCTCCTCTGCAAAGCAGGTGACGGTGATAGCTGCCTCACCGCACCGCAGGTCGCGGCGCTCAAAAAGATTTATGACGGGCCAGTTGACTCCAAAGGCAAGCAGATGTTTCCCGGCTTTCTTCCCGGCGGCGAGCAGGGCGGAGGCGGCTGGGCCACATGGATCGCGCAGGCCCCGGGCAAAGACCTGCAGACCGCGTTTGCCAGCGGATTTTTCAATAACATGATCACCAGCAGTCAGCCGCTCGACCTGAAGACCATCAACGTGGAAACCGCCGTCAGGCTGGCGCATGACCAGCAGGCGCAGACCTTTGACGCCGTTGATCCAGACCTGAAACGGTTTATGGCGCGCGGCGGTAAGCTCATCGTCTATCACGGCTGGAGTGACGCTGCCCTGCCGCCGCTTGGCTCCATTCAATATTTCAACGCCGTTACCGCCGCTCTGGGTGAGAACAAAACAGATTCCTTTATGCGTCTCTTCATGGCTCCCGGCGTACAGCACTGCGGCGGAGGCCCGGGCGCAGACTCCTTCGGCGAGTTCGCTCCCGCCGGTGACGCGCAGCATGATCTCTATCAGGCACTGGAGCAGTGGGTGGAAAAAGGTACGGCCCCGGAAAAGATTATCGCCACAAAATACGTGAATGAAGAGGACGAAGCGAAGGGCGTAAAGATGACGCGCCCACTGTGCTCATATCCAGAATCAGCCATCTACAAAGGCGAGGGCGACAGCAATAACGAGGCAAATTTTGTGTGCGTGGCTGGACCGGTAAAGGACAAAGATTCCTCCATAAAGCCGCCTCGCGCGCTGCATACGCCGGAACCTAAATACTCAAAGAGCGCCCGGGCACAGAAGATTCACGGAGTTATAACCGTTTCCCTGATCATTGGCGCAGATGGTCATACTTTTGACGTGAAGGTGGTGAAGTCTCTGGAGCCGTCACTGGACGCAAATACCATCGCCGCCGCCAAGACCTGGAAATTTGCCCCTGCCACCCGGAACGGACGGCCCGTTGCCGCCAGATTGAATATTGAAATGGAATTCAAAGTTCACTAAGAACTTGATCTATCAGGGCCAGCGCGCTAGCTGTCAAGCTCACTGGCCCCAACGTCGATTGGGAAGGAGCTGCTCGACGCCAGCTCATTTGAATCCAGAGAAGCTGAAACCGAGATGTTGATTTATAAAGATTGCGGAAGTTAGGAAAAGAAGCGTCCGGGGCTGGCTATTTCACCTTGGCCGGCACCGCCAGGTTGTTCTCCACCGAAAACACTCCAGGCACGCCATTCGCCCGCATTCCGGCCATGTCCTTGTCAGACTGGCGATCTACAGCGCCTTCCAGCGTTACGTGTCCGCTTCTTACAATGATGTGGATTGGCCGGTTCGATCCCACGCCATAGTGCTGCAACGGCCCATATTTATAGATAGCCGTGAACACGTCGCGACGCACCCGGTCATCTTCGGGTGAAACCTTGAGCACTTCAATGCGATTATCCACGCCTTCCACGCCTTCAATCTTTTTCACCACATTTTCGGCTTCATCCTTGAGTGACGGGTCAACAACCTGCCCGAGCAACGTTACGCGGTAGCCATCCAGCCGGAAAGCAATATTGTCAAAGGTGGTGAAGCGCGGCAGCTTAAGAATCTGGTGCTGCACCTCTTTCGTGATGCGCTCCTGCGCCCGGGCGGAAACCTGCTGGTTGCCCTGCGCCTGCCCCTGGAGCTGGGATTGAAAGACGAACATTGTGCCGAGCAAAAGTGAAGTTACATACAGTGTTTTACGCATCATCATGGGCCTACCTCGTGCGGCCTGGGTTACCTTGGTCTGTTCGCGGCGTTTCTATTTTAAGCGCCTGCAATTTAAGATGATAGATTGCGTTCCCGCAACGCAACATTACACCAATTATTTATGACTTTATCGAATTCCAAGCCAGAAGAGAGCGCAGCCGCTGAGCCGGTGCGCCCCTCAAATTTTATTCGCGACACCATGATTGAAGACCTGAAGACCGGTAAGCACCAGGGCCGGATCTGGACACGCTTTCCGCCCGAGCCCAATGGCTATCTTCATATAGGCCATGCCAAGGCCATCTGCCTGGATTTTGGCCTGGCCGACGAATTTGGCGGCGGCACCAACCTCCGCTTTGATGACACCAACCCGGAAAAAGAAGAGACCGAGTACGTTGACTCCATCATGAAGGATGTCCGCTGGCTCGGCTTTGAGTGGGAAGGCCTGCACTACGCCTCAGATTATTTTCAGCAGCTCCATGACTGGGCCGTGCAGTTGATCAAAGCCGGCAAAGCTTATGTCGATGACCTGAACGCCGATGAGATCCGCAAATATCGCGGCACGCTCACTGAGCCGGGAAAAGAAAGCCCGCATCGCAATCGCTCAGTCGAAGAAAATCTTGATCTCTTCGCGCGCATGAAGGCTGGCGAATTTGCTGACGGCGCACGCTGCCTCCGCGCCAAAATTGATATGGCCTCGCCCAACGTAAATATGCGCGATCCCGTGATGTATCGCATCCTGCGCAAGCCGCATCACCGCACCGGCGACACATGGTGCATCTATCCGCTGTACGATTACGCGCACGGCCAGAGTGATTCACTGGAAAAGATCACGCACTCAATGTGCACCCTGGAGTTTGAGTCGCACCGCCCGCTTTATAACTGGTTCATACAGGAGCTCGGC
>DASZMF010000500.1:0-1508 GCA_035552035.1 Candidatus Angelobacter sp. | reverse complement strand
TCCCAGTAATCCCACCACCAGCTCCGCGCTCCGGCTCACCGACACTCCTACCCGCACCTCCGGCCCCACTCCCTTTTTCCGCAGATAATGCGCCACCTGGTTGGCCCGTTCATTCAACTCGCCGTAGCTGATCTTCTTCCCCTTCATCTCCAGCGCCACCGCTTCCGCATTCATCCCCGCCTGCTCCTCTATCAACTCCTGCACGCTCCGCTCCGGATACCACCCCTCCGTCCGGTTCCATCTCCTCACCACCTGCTCCCGCTCCTCGGTCGTCAAAAGAGACACATCTCCCACGTGACTATCGGGAGTTTTCGCCATGGTTTTTAGAACGGTAATCAGGTGCCCGATCAATCTTTCAATACTTGATTTGTCGAATACCTGGCTGTGATGGCAAACCAATGAAAGTTCATCTCCAGGTCGAACCACCAGCGCCAGTGGATAGCTATTGGATTCATTGGTGGAAATTTCAGAAAACTTCAGCGTTGAGCCCGCTCCCTTGCGAATGGCCGCGCCCACCGGATAGTTTTCAAACACAACAATGTTTTCAAATAGCGGCGTGCCCCGCGGAACTTCGCTCCACTCCTGCACCTTCACCAGAGGGCTGGATTCAAACTCCAAAGCCGCAGCATGCTGTTGTTGGAGTCTCTTCAGGAAATTTGAAATTGGCTCATCATCATTCAGCTCAACTCTCACGGGCAGTGTGTTGATAAACAGTCCAACGGTTTCTTCAAACGCCGGATCGCCCGAACGGCCGGAAACCGTTGCTCCAAAGAGAAGATCTTTTTCTCCGCTATAGCGCGCCAGTACCAGTGCCCAGGCTGCCTGCACAACCGTGCTGAGCGTGACAGTCTGTTCCCGGGCAAGCTCTTCCAGCTTCTTGCTTTCACCGGCTGTTAGACGACCCTCAATAATTCCATGCTCATCACCCTGATCTTCTTTCCCGTCTCGCTCAATTCCCAGGCGGATCGGATTATTGAATCCCTGCAGTTTTTCGCGCCAGAAAGCTTCGGCTTTCGTTTCATCCTGTCTTTGCAGCCAGGCAAGATAATCCCGGTATAAACGCGGGCTCCTGAGCTGCAGCGTACGTCCTTCACAGTAAGAGTCATACAGGCTCAGCGCTTCTCCCATCACAATCTGCCAGCACCATCCGTCCAGCACAATATGGTGCCCGGTCCAGGCAAAGTAGTAGCCCTCTTCGCCTGTCCTCATCAACGCCAGACGCAGCATCGGCGCCTGTTTAAAATCAAACTCTCTGCTCCGGTTCGCTTCCTGAAACTTTCTCCATTTTTCTTTTTGCTCGGTCTCGCTGAACGCCCGCCAGTCTTCTTCCACCCACGGCAATTCAATGGTCTGCCGGACCACCTGCATTGGCCTGCTGAGTCCTTCCCACAAAAATGCTGTGCGCAGCACCGCGTGACGCCGAATCACCTCTTCCCATGCGCGCCGAAACGCTGCAAGATTGAGCCCCGCCTCAATCTTGCAGCCCACCTCCAACACGTACATCGCCG
>DASZMF010000499.1:0-5525 GCA_035552035.1 Candidatus Angelobacter sp. | reverse complement strand
ATGGCAGAGGTAGACACAGCATGATGATCCAGAGCATCCAGCGCGACTCATACAGCTTGCGTCGCCATAGCAGAAAAGCGCCTCCGGCCATCACGGCGATAAAGATTGTCCCTAGCCCTGCCATGATGTGGTAGCTGTAATAAAGCAGGGGAATATTCGTGGGCCACTGGTCTTTAGGAAATTCATTCAGGCCTTTTACTTCTGCTGTGGTAGTGCCGTAAATCAGGAAGCTCAGAACTTTGTTTACTGCCAGCGGATTGTCGATTTTCTGGCGCTCTTCATCCGGCTGCCCCAGGATCACCATGGGCGCTCCGGCTTCAGTCTTGAAGAGGCCTTCCATGGCGGCTGTGGTGGCAGGCTGGGTGCGCGCCATATATTTGCCGTGGAGATCGCCGGTAGGGAAGATTTGCAGCGCAGAGAAAATTACCCCGGCAATCACACCTACGCGCACAAAGACGCGCGCGTAGTCGAGGTGTTTATTTTCCAACAGGTAATAGGCACCCACGGCAGCCATTACAAAGGAGCCGGTGATAGCGGCGCCGCTCATGTTGTGCGCATATTGAATCAGCGCCCAGGGGTTCAGCAGCAAGCCCCAGAAACTTGTGACTTGAAAACTTCCGTTCGCTGCGCGCGCAAAGGCCACCGGGTGTTGCATCCATGCGTCTGTGACGATGATGAAATAGCCAGACAGCCATGATCCGAAAAATACCAGGAAGGCCGTCCACCAGTGCCCTTTGGGCGAGAGTCGTTTTTCGCCGTAAAGAAATAATCCTAAGAATGCGGATTCAAGAAAGAAGGAAAAGACCCCTTCCATGACCAGCGGCTGGCCAATCACGCCTCCGGTTGCACGCGAAAAATGTGACCAGTTGGTGCCGAACTGAAATTCCATGGGAATGCCGGTGACCACGCCCATGATGAAGTTGATGCCAAAGATTTTCGCCCAGAAGCGCGCTGACTGGTTATAGATTTCATTGTGCGTGCGCAGAGCAAGGGTCTTCAGCACCACGATCAACAGCGCCAGCCCCATGGTGAGTTGGGGAAAGAGATAATGAAAAGTCGCGGTAAAAGCAAAGTGGAGCCGGTGAACCAGTAGTGCGCTGTCCATTCTTATCTCCCTTGCATCTCTTGATTATGACAGCACAATGCTCATCAAGCCCAAACAAATGCACCAATCTTTTCAACCATTAAACATCTGAATGGATTAGAAGAATGTGATTTTTATCACACTGCGGAGCTTTCATCGGATGGAGCCGCTCAACATCACGATTCCCAGCGCCAGTATGAGCAGAGAAACCATGGGCCGAAAATACTTTTCCGGCATGCGCGCCAGCACGCGTCCACCGGCAAGCGTGCCAAAGGCAGCCCCGGTAACCATTACCACAATCCACACGCCTAGCCGATGGACTGTGGCCGGACTGGTGAAGAAATAAACCGGCATGCGTGCTCCATCAACAACCAGTGCAATTGCCGTTGCGGTTGCAACGAACGCCCTGGCTTCAAGATTAAATCTTAGTAATGCCGCGGAGCGTATGCCGCCCTGGTTGCCTACCAGACCGCCGAGCAATCCAGATATGCCTCCGCCGAGCCACGCGGCTTTGCGGCCGAACTGCATCTTGCCGGCAATTCCCGTGAGACCTGTAAGTCCGGCGAAGACCAGCAGACCGCCAAGGATATAAGCGAGGATGGGGCTGCTGAAACGTGCGCCCAGCAATGCTCCCATGAGTCCACCGGCAGCGCTGGCGATGCCGAAGTGCTTGAGAACCTGAATGTCAACCTTCTGCCGGAGGGTCCAGAAGCGCAAGCCGGTTGCCACCAGGTGCGGAATTGAAACCGCAATCACCGCTTCCTTGGTTCCAACACTCAGCGCCAGTAGTGGCGTGAGAATACTCCCGATGCCAAACCCGGCCAGCGACGCAATTGCGCCGGCAAGTATCGAGGCCAGAAACAGCAAGGCAGTTGTCATTTTGCCATTGGAACTGAGGGCGTGAACTGCGAGATGTCATAGATCTCAAATTGTTTTTCCAGCTCTGTTACCTGGGCCACGGCCATGTCAAAGCCGTCGCCGCCAAAGGTTTTGCGTTCAATGCGCTCAAACTCTTCACCCATGGCGTCATACTCATGCTTGCTGACGACGCTGTGCAGCGCGGGGAAAAGCACCGTATCTTCACGCGCTTCGTGCGGGCGATACATACGATTGAAAGACGCAAGAGAAGTATTGAGCGTCTGCAGGTCTCCGCTTTTGGCGGTGGTCACGATGAGGTCTGTCAAGCGCCTGCCCATGGCGTGTTGCGCGCGCAGGTTTACAGTCAACTCAATCAATTTGCCGGACTGTTCAAAGCGCGGAAAGATATGGTCTTCTTCCAACTTCTCGTGGTAGTCCTCAATAAAGCTCTTGATGATTCCGGCCGACTTCACCAGCACTGTGGGATCGAATTTTTCCTTGGCCTGAATGCGGCGCATGGTTTCGTCATAAATCAGCAGGATGCGATTCAGCACGCCGTGCTCGCGCATGAGGTCTTCATTGGTTGAGACGTCATCCCCAGCTTCTTCTTTAGGGGCGGCTTTGGCTGGCGCTTTTTGTGCCGCCATGGCGGCAAAGGGCGTAACCAGAGTAGTGGCTAAAACAGATGTTCCTACAAGAAAATCACGGCGTGATGTTTTCATATAAGTCCTCAATGAGTATGCATGTTGCCTTTGGGGCGAATGCGTATAAATAATATAGCTCCCACGGGATGCTCTCCGTAAATGGGAGTTAGAAAATCTGGCTTGCCATAAAAGGTTACCTGTCCGCCCAGGGCGGTTGAAAGGCCGGGAATGAGCGGGAAGTCATGATCGTAGCCAGCGGTGTATGCCTGTATTCGCGCAAGGAATGTTTCGTCAAAGCCTGCGGGCTCGGCTTGCTTTCCCAGCAGCAACTCGCTGGTGCGATCCACGTTTTCAATCCTGGTCCAGACGCGGTCGCGGTGTGAAAACTGCAGCGTGGATTCCGCCAGGTAGCCGTTGAAGTTCTCTCCGGTTTCAAGCGAGTGGTTTCTGCCCCACACCACGGTTGAGGCCCAGCTGCCAATCGCCAGCGGACGCGTGTACATCACCGAGGCAGTCATGCGTTGAATGTCTTCAGTGTCATGCAGCGCTTCCGGACTGGTGAGATGGGCGAATGAATATTGCGCGCTCCAGTTTTGCGCTGGCTGCACGGTCAGGCGCGTTGACCATGAATCAAGCGCGCCGGAGTTGATGTCCCAGCGAAATTCGTCTGGCTCGCGACCGTGAAAACCTGAAAACTCAACGCGGGCTTTTTTATAAGTCAGTCCGCCGGTCAAAACGTCATTCGCGATGTGCGTTGAGTCTTCTAAATGATGCCCTAATGATGCCACCGGATTTTCTGCCGCAGAAGCGCGATGCGGATACGCGCTGGGACCCATTGCCGGATCGCCAACCGGAGCCGCATAAAAAGAGAGCAGCGCGTTTGTGCCAAGTCGCACATCATAAAGCGCAGCCAACTCCATGATGAAGTCATGCGGATGCTGGCCGTCATTGATTGGCTTGCCAAAGGCTGTTTCTCCCTGCTGAAAGAGCAGCGGATAAAAACGATTGGTGATAGTCGCAGGCTCCAGGCTGAGCATGGTGCGTAGCGTGAGTTCGCCGTGGCCAATCTGCCGCTGCGCCATGGGCATAAACCAGTTCGTGGAAAAAACTTTGTCATACCCGCGCGGGCCGCTTTGCTGCAGCGCGTTTACAAAAGCCACGCCGTGGAACATGAACATCCATTTGTCCCGGACGCTCATAATCATTGGCTCTGCCGTGGAGTTAGGCTGTGCGGAGGTTCCGGCAGTATCGTGGTGAAGAATTTCGTCGATAAACATTGCCGGCTGATTGTCCATGCCATGCATCCCGGGCATGTCTTGCATGGTGGCATCCTGCGTTTGGGCCGCATGCTGATGTTGTGCCGGCTGCGTATCGTCTTCGGCAGCAGCGTCAATCGCCAATTGTGAAAGCAAAAAAAGAACCAGAATGAATAGAGCCGAAACTTTCATAAGAACCCTGTCTGACTTCAATCTGAAGCGCAATTAAGGCGGAGCAGCATCGCTCATGCAATATTTTAAGGGATTGGTTTAATAGCCGTGCGCGACAACGGAATCAGATACGAAATACGAACAGGTCGGGCGGTCCAGAGGAAGGAGTTACTAGAGCAACAACATGGCGCGATAAAACGTGCGGACTGAAAAACATGCTGGAAGGAAGCTCAGCGGAAACAAAGAGTGTGGGTATCGACACCGCGCTTAGCAGCGCTTCAGGAGCATGTTTCCCGCTGCAGCATTTCTGTCCGGAGTTGGGAGATTCTGGTGCTGACGGCGCTGAATCGTGGCAGCCGGAATGAGTTGGCGCTGATGCTTCCGCAGTGAGCAGTGGCGTTAAGCCGATGGTACAGGCAGTTTGCAGTAAGAAGGTCGTCATCGCCAATAACATTGCGGCTCGTGCGGCGAATCGAAATATTCTGCAAACGTTCACTTGCAACAACTCCTGTTGTCAGTAAATCTGATTCTACAGGATCAATTCTTGGCGATCCATCAGCAGCGCATTTTAATGCATGGCCCAGCCTGTAACTATTTGAGCAGTCAGTGCTCTATAAACTCAGGCGGCTTGGCTGCCACCAAAAGATTAACAAGTTTAATGACCTTGGTAAGTAGTTTCTCATTGCACCAAAATGGGAAACCGGGATATATTGAGCTTCGTAATCATGCGGCGCATTCTCTCCATCGCGACGGTTGTTGCCCTGATCTCATCCTCGTTTTTGCCATTGATGGCATCCACGGGTTGCATGGAAGCAGGGAAGGCAATGTCCTGCCATGGGGGCGCAACGCCGCATTGTGACCGCGCAACGCACGAGCATCATCACCATGATGCAGCGCCGGTTGAATCCGCTACCAGCTTGTCCGCGGTTGAAGACAATTACAAATGCCCCATGGATTGCTGCGCTCCAAGCCATCTGACGACTGCAGCGTCTCCGGCATCCAGTAATATTCTTCCACCTATGGCGGTGAGTGACCGCAATTTCCAGTTTGCCTCCGTCACCTTCGTCAGCGCTGGTTTCTCTTCCCATACAGATCGCGGCCCGCCCCAGGCCTAATCGAATCGCGATTTCATTTCCTGAAAAGCTAATGCTCGAATGACGGAAGAGTGTATTTGTGCACCGCCTGCGCGAGCAGAATGAATGCCGTTAAGTTTACGAAATGTTACGGCAGGCGTTGATCGCAAAGCGATTTTCAGGGTCCACCTCAGCGAAGAGACACAACCAATGAAGAGGCGTCGGGGATAACCATGAAACGTGCAGCCGTTGTAACACTTGGAATTTTTTTAACTCTTATTTCAGCCAATTTATTTGCTTCGGTTTTTGGAACGGTCAAGGCCATTGTGCATGATCCGCAGCATCGCCCGGTGCAGGGCGCGCAAGTGGTGGTGCAAAGCCGCACGTCGGCTTTTAAACAAAGCGGCACTACCAATGAAGACGGAATCGCTATGGTGCT
>DASZMF010000498.1:0-2915 GCA_035552035.1 Candidatus Angelobacter sp. | reverse complement strand
CAGGCGGTCTTTTAAGCCGGGAATCCACGCCGCCACATTCTGCAGATGCGCCGTTCCATGCAGCTTGGGCGCGGCAAAATTCGCCCACGGCCCGCTCACGTTCAAATCGACTTGTGCGGAAGCCGTTGTATTCGTGATCGGGGAACGGAAGCCCGTGGTCCTGCCGAATGCCAGCAAGCGTTCCAGAGGAACCATGCCCTTGGCGCTTACAAAGTAACCGCTGCCATCAATGCTGCCCTGGATCTCCAGCGTAGTTGCGGTTCCCATCTGTACCGAGAATGCGTCAATCGTGAGCGACGTCGGCTCAAATGCGGCCGTGGGCGGGATAGTCGGAGCGGCCATGGCTGGCGCGCTTGGCGTACCAGATTTTTTTCTCTTAACGACTGGAAGCCCGGGAGTATCGCCCGCGCCAATATGGAATCGCACAGCGCTCACCGCAAACGGTTTGTCGCCGGCCGAGGCTTGCATAACGAACGGCGAGGTCATGCCGATTCCATGGAAATCGCGCACGCCCGCATGCCAATGGAAACCAAATCCGGCATTCAAGTCGCCAGTGGCAGTGAAGTCATCCGGGAAAGATCGCCGTGCCTGCCGTGCCAGCGCCGCCAGCAGTGATAAGGGCACGCGGGTCGCCGTCATTGAGAGATCATAGTTTTGCACTTCCGGAGCAAAATGCGCGGTAATTACAAGCCCGCCGGTTCCCAGAGGCGTATCGCACTTCATTCCCAGGATGCCTTTTGCATAATCGCCCAGGCAGCGCGTTTGCACCTGCGGCATCACGTTGCGATTGATATCAAAGCGCCGGAACTCATTCAGGTTCGCCGTGGCGTTAATCTTCAGATCGGCCAGCGGCCCGGCAATTTGTGCGTCCATGTCCAGCCCGCCGCGCCAGCCTTTGTCCTGCCCTGCCAGCAGGCTGGTGAATTGGCCAAGCTGCGCTTTCTCCCATGAGAATTGCAACTTCACCGGCATGTCACGCAACGTGGCAGAGCGTTGTACATCGCCTTCCAGCCTGACCGTGCCCGTGTCATTTAAATTCATGTCCGTTCGCACCGGATGCCCCTCAAGCCGCACGTGCCATCTGTCCTCAGAAGCCAGCCAGAATGCAAAATCAGTATTCGTGAGGGCGTAAGGCTTTTTCTCCGGCCCAACTTTCAAATTGATCCGGCCTGCGCTGGCTTGAATGTATGGAAAACGCGAGCGCTGCTCCGCGCTGCGCTTGGCCGTGGGGGCCGTAGGTACCTGCTCCACGCGCAACAGCAAAGATTCCACATTCCAGTGCCCGCCGGAATAAACAAGATTCAAGCTCGGCGGAGCACCATCATCGGTCAAATCAAGATTTGCGATTTCCAGCCGGCCTTGCCACAACGAAGTCAGGCGCAGATCAGCCGTAACCTTGCCACATAGCAGCAATGGCTCCGCACTGAACGCCGGATCATCCATCACCTTGAAATCGTACAGATCAAATCCCGGCCGCGGAAACAGCCGGTATTTTACCGACCCAATTTTCACTTCCCTGCCCAGCGCCGTGCTCAGCGCGGAAGCCAGCCGCTTGCTGAAGCGCGCGCCATTGATGTTGGGCGGCAGAAAGATGCATAGCGCCAGCACCACCAGCACCACCGCAGCGATTTTTCTTTTTGAATAAGCCAAGATCACCGCACCAGCCGGAAGAGCCGATTCCATCGGGTTATCCCAAAAAAGTGGGTTGTAATATGCACAAACGCAGCCATGCGGTCCGCTATTGGCTTGGGCTCGCCATTGTCTTCCGGCACATCGAGCGACCAGAAAATCACCAGCGGACGGCCAATAATATTCTCTCGTGGCACAAAGCCCCAATAACGGCTGTCCAGACTGTTATCGCGATTATCACCCATGGCAAAGTAATGGTCCGGAGGAACTACCACGTCGCCATTATGAATACTGTGCCGCAGCGTTCTCTCCCAGCCGGGTGAAAACTGGCTTTCGCCATATTCAATTGCCTGGGGAAATTCGTCGCGATACGGATCAAAATCGCCCCGGCGCTCCACCACGTATGGCTCCGATTGCTTCACGCCATTCAGGTAAACAATGCCTTCGTGCAAACGAATCCGGTCTCCCGGAATGGCCACAATGCGTTTTACCAGATACATTCCCGGCTCGGCGGGAGCCAGAAATACCGCCGTGTCTCCGCGATGAATTTCGCGGTACGGCATCAGCCAGTTTTTCCTGCCCACCGGCGTCAGCCGATCGACAAATACATGGTCGCCCACCAGCAGCGTCCGCTCCATGGAGCGCGAGGGAATTTCGAAATGCTGGACAATAAACGTGAGGATAAAAAGCCCCACCACCAGCACAGACGAAATGCCGGCAATCGATTCCGGCAGAGTCTCTTTGTGGCGCTCCGGCTTTTCCTCTTTTTGATCTTTACTAAATAGTGGCAAAACTAGTCCTGGCTGAATTGGAATCAGTGAACACTATGGAACATGCGGCTCCAGCGTGTCTCATCAAAAAAATGAATAATCACGTGGACCAGAAAACCTACACGGTCTCCCATGGAGGTTCGTTCATACTGGTCTTTCGGCGTCTCAAATGACCAATAAATAAAGAGCGGCCGTCCAATCACATTTTCTCTGGGAATAAAGCCCCAGTACCGGCTGTCCAGGCTCACATCACGATTGTCGCCCATGCCAAAAAAATTGTCCGGAGGAACCACCAGCTCGCTATTTTTTATGTGGTCGCGCATCACCAGCGGCCAGGTTGCGCTTACTTCGCCTTCCGGTAGCGCCGTGGGAAACTGGTCGCGATACGGGTTAAAACTATTGGGGTCATGGATCACATAAGGTTCAGTCAGCAATTCGCCATTCCGGTAAACCTTGCCATCGCGAAGGTGTATGCGATCTCCCGGTATGCCAATGATCCGCTTCACCACATACATG
>DASZMF010000497.1:0-4557 GCA_035552035.1 Candidatus Angelobacter sp. | reverse complement strand
CAATACTCTTGCTGAGTGCGGAAGGCGTCATCTGATGCAGGTTGTAGCGGGCCTTTAAGTATGAGTCGTAGGCAGCAGGCTGCACGCGACCCCTGCCTTTTTGCAGATCAGAAAGACGTGAGCTTTCAGATAGGTTCAGCGCCAGGTTAATCGCATGTGCAATCGCCTGCGCGATATCGGCTTGAACGCTGAGTACATCGCTCAAGTCGCGTTCAAAAGTTTCTGCCCAGACTTGTGTCTGGTCTTTCAGTTGGATCAGTTGGGCCGTAATGCGCACGCGATTGCCGCCGCGCCGCACCTTGCCTTCCAGCACATAACCAACGCCAAGTTCTTTCTTCATCTGGTCCATGGATTTGCTGCTGGAGTCATAGTGCTCTGCCGTGGTGCGCGCGATCACCGCCAGATCAGCGGCCTGTAGCCGCGTAATCTGTGTAATCATCTCTTCCGTCAGGCCGTCACTAAAATAGGCGTCTTCTTTGTTTTCGCTCAAATTGCCAAACGGCAAAACCGCCAGCTTGATCTTGTCGGGAGCGCCCTCCTGCCCGGCCATCGCGCCAACTGTGCCCGATTGCTGCCGGCTGGTGAACCATGCTGTGAGCTCAGCGCGGTCAGCATAGATGGATCCCAGCTTGTCATGCACATGGCGATGCACCGGAAGACCTTCCTTCTTCTCCCAGCGCTGCACGGTGCGAACATCGCGCCGCAAATAAGACGCTATCTCTTTCCATGAATCAAGTCGATCAGCCGGATTGCCGGTTGTCATAGGTCTGCGTTCCGCCGTTCCTTTTTTCTAGACGTTCGGTTTTCTAGCCGTTCTTTTTTCTTGACGCTCCGCTTTCAAGACGTTCTGCCGCTTTGCCGCGACATTGCACGGCAAATCCCGCTCGCCGCAGTTTGCCGCTTGAGTGGCCATTCTACTGGCGATAAAGTCGCCGTGGATAGAGGGAATTTGGAAACGAACTCTTCTATTTTGCAATTATGGCGCCGCCGGTCGCAACCACGACCACGCTCCTTCCACGGCGCTGTATCCCGATAGGGCCCGGGAGTAAGATGGCCCCTGCAAAGCCCGCTGCAATCTTAAGGGGATGGCAGCGGGTTTGAATATTTATCGGTTGGAACTGAATCTCCTGAGCAGTAAAAAAGCCCGCTGTGCGTGGGCTTTATCTTTCGTTTGCCGTTGGAACTTATTCGTAGCGCATGGCAATCATGGGATCCACTCTGGACGCTCGATACGCGGGTATATAGCAAGCCAGCAAGGAAACCAGTGTCACAATCACGATCACGGCAGCAAACGTAACAATGTCGGTCGGCTTTACTCCAAACAAAAGACTGCTGACTGAGCTAATGTATCGGCCCGCCACCAGCGCCAAGACTACTCCAGCGCTCACGCCGATAGCCGTCAGCCGCAGGCCGGATTTCAGAACCATCCGCACCACATCAGCCCGGGATGCGCCCAGCGTAATGCGAATGCCAATCTCATGCGTGCGCTGCGCCACCGCATAGGCAATCACGCCATAAAGACCAATGCCGGTCAGCAGCAATGCCAGCGCGGCAAAGGCTTCCAGCAACATGGCATGGAAGCGTGGCGTAGCCACGGAAACAGCCAGGTATTCTTCCATGGTTTTTATGTCATACAGCGGCAGGTCAGGATCCATGGAAGTCACAATGCTGCGCACGGATGAAGTCAGGCTATGCGGGTCCACGCTCGTACGCAGGCAAACCGTCATGGAACCGAAATTGAGTTGAGCGCTGGGAATGTAATATTCCGGGACAATATCGCTATCCAGCTTGCGGCTCTTCACATTGCCCACAATCCCCACAATTTCCCGCGGTTGCGGTTCACCGTGATTGGTTGCGCCGGGCGTAATGCGCTTGCCTACTGCGTTTTCATTGGGAAAGTATTTCTGGGCAAAGCTCTGGTTCACAATCACAACGCCGGGAGATTTACTGTCGTCATGGTCAGTAAAATCACGCCCTGTCACAAACGGTATCTCCAGCGCGTGGAAATAACCAGAGCTTACTACCTTGATGTCGGCTGACGGCTCCTCTGACTTGGGCACAGGATGACCGTCAATGCTAAATGTGATCATGGCATTGCCGCCGCTAAGCGGCAGCGGTGTAACCGCTGCCGCAGAAACTACGCCCGGCAGCGCCTGTGCTCGCGCCAGAAGCTGGCGATAGAAATCCACCTGTTGCTGCTCCGAGTATTTTTTCTCTGGCAGGTCAAAGGTAAGCGTCAGCACGTTGCGCGGATTCAAACCGGGATCAACCTCCATCAGTCGGTGGAAGCTGCGCAGCAACAATCCGGCAACGACCAAAAGCGCCAGACCAAAAGTGGTCTCCACCACAATCAAGCCGCTGCGGAGACGCTGATGGGAAGTGCCGCCTGCGCCGCCGCGACGGTCTTTCAAAAACTCCGTCAGGTTGGGCTTGGAAGCGCGCAACGCGGGAACCAGCCCGAAGACAATACTGGTTATCACAGCGATAATGGCGGTAAAGCCCAGCACGGTGCTGTCCAACTCAGCCGAATGGAGACGAGGCAGGTTTTCAGCGTTTAGCTTGATGAAAAGATTCAGCGCCCACAGAGCGATTGGGATAGCCAATATAGCGCCGCCAATCGCCAGCACCAGGCTTTCCGTGAGCATCTGGCGAATCACGCGTATCTGCTTGGCGCCCAGCGCAGCGCGAACGGCGATCTCACGGCCGCGCTTGCTGGCGCGCACCAGCAGCAGATTGGCAACGTTGAGGCTTGCGATGAGAAGCACCACTCCCACAAAAACCAGCAAAAGAATCAACTGGGGACGCGTGTTGCCCACCAGGTGTTCCAGCTCGGTGATTACTTGTACCGATGAAAACTTCTTGTTGGTATCGGGATACTGCACAGCCAGAGCGCGGGCTATCAGGTTCATCTCTTCCCGCGCCTGCCCAATCGTGACATCCGGCTTTAATCGCGCCACCACTTGCAGGTAGTGAGCGCCGCGTTCGGTTGTTCCCGCAGGCTCTTTAGGGTCGGTTGTTTCCGCTTCCGGAGCAAATGTACGCCATAGCCGCGGCGGATCACGATCTAACGGAAAAGCAAAGCCCGCCGGCATAACTCCGACTACTGTATAACTTTGCTTGTCCATGGTGATAGCATGGCCCACAATGCTGCGGTCGCCATGAAAGGCAGATTGCCAAAGCTCATGGCTCAACACCACCACGCGCGTTCCCGGCTTTTCTTCTTCCCGGGTAAATCCGCGCCCCAGAAAAGGCTGCGCACCCAGAACGGAGAAGAATTCTCCAGAAACAGTTGCTGCCGTAACGTGCAGCGGCTGCTCCAGCCCAGTGAGCGTGAAGCTGTCACCGTGGGACGAAGCCATCCCGGAAAAAGATTTTGCCTGCGTCCGCCAGTCAAAAAAGTCTGGATAAGAAACTGAAAACGGCCGCTGAACGCCGGGCTGCAGTTCCAGCGCAGACGTCATGAACATGAGCCTGTCGGAGTCAGCAAAAGGGAGTGGCTTGAGCAAAACAGCATTCACAATGCTGAAAATAGCAGTGTTGGCGCCAATGCCCAGCGCGAGAGTTAGCAGGGCAATTACGGTGAATGCTGGCGACTTGCGCAACATCCGCAAGCCATAACGAAGGTCTTGCAGGAGTGTAGTCACACACTTCTCCCTTGGTTTGAAATGTCTATTTTAAAAATTCGAATGGGGGCCGGGCTTCTATGCCATTTCAGCTTGCTGCGCGGCTTCTGTTTCTTCCACCACTTTGCCGTCAAAGAGATGGATGGTCCGCTCCGCATGCTTGGCGAAACGCGTATCGTGCGTCACCATGCAGATGGTGGCGCCTTCACGGTGCAGGCTCTGCAACAACTCCATGACTGCTTCGCCATTGCGTGAATCCAGGTTTCCGGTTGGTTCGTCCGCCAGAAGGATGGAAGGTGATCCGCCCAAGGCTCTGGCCACGGCAACACGCTGCTGCTGACCGCCAGAGAGCTGTGAAGGATAGTGGCGCATACGATGCGCCATGCCTACCTTCTCCAGCGCTTCCTGCACGCGCTTTTTACGCTCAGGAGAAGACATGGAGCGATAGGTGAGCGGCAGTTCAACATTCTCATACACCGTAAGATCGCCGATGAGGTTAAAGCTCTGAAAGATAAAGCCAATTTCCTGATTGCGGATGCGGGCGCGATCAGAAAAGTCCAGGCCTTGTACGGCGCGGCTGTTCAGGACGTATGATCCGTCTGTGGGAGAATCCAAAAGGCCGATAATGGAAAGCAGCGTTGATTTGCCGCAGCCAGAAGGGCCGGCAATGGCTACATATTCACCCTTCTTGATATCCAGATGGATACCTGAAAGCGCATGCGTCTCTACTTCATCTGTGTAGAAAACCTTCGTTACGTTTTCCAGGTTGATCAAAGTTTGTCCGCTAGCCACGTTTGTATTCTCCTCACGAAATTGAATATGAATTTTTAAGTGCTTTTTACTTGTCGAGCTTGATTTGGTTCTGGTTATCATAACGCGACATGTCAGAGAGGATCACCTGGTCCCCTTCTTTCAGTCCGCGAATAATCTCAAT
>DASZMF010000496.1:0-1853 GCA_035552035.1 Candidatus Angelobacter sp. | reverse complement strand
AACTTGCCGGCTAAATATCGGCAATAAAATTCTACTTCTTCGGCGCAGTCGTGGCAGCATCTGCCGCCGCGGCCTGTTTTTTGCCCACGTATTGCACCGCATGGTCCACCACCGCATACAGCAGCTGGTCAGGATCTTTGCGGGATTCCTTCTTGATCCACTCGCCAAACTTCGATCCCGCGTCTTCCGTGTCCGGCAAAGTAATGTCGCGGTTTTGCGCGCTCAGTGCGGCAAGTTGCTGCACCATGGAAAACCATGTGGCTTCATTGCGACCGCTGGCAATCCATGCCTCATGCACAGTCTTGGTCACAAGCTGGTCAATTGGCATGGCCGCTGTGTCGCTGGCGGCTGCTGGGGTCGTTGCATTTTGGGTCATTGCATTTTGGGTTGTTGCATCCTGGGGCGCTTGCGCTGCTGCCACCACCGGGCCGCAAAGTGTTGCGGCCATCATTACTCCTGCTAAACTCTGCCACATCTTCATTGTTACAATCCTTTCGAAATCACACACAAATCTTTGACTGCATCACGGAACTGCTCCGTTATTTAGTAAGGACGCCCATAGCGGTCATACCGCTCGCGATAGTCCTGATTTTTATTGTCCTGGTTCACCTTGCCGGCAACCGCGCCAACACCGGCTCCCGCGCCCCCGCCGATCAAAGCGCCTTTAAGCCCTCCGCCAAACACAGCACCCAGAACTGCGCCGCTGGCGCCGCCAATCAGCGCGCCTTTGCCCGGCCCAATTCCACCCTGGTCGCGACGGTCGTCGTAATGTCTCCCGCGGTCGTAATTGTCGTTATACGGATGCCGGCTCCGTGCGCCTCTATAAAAAGCATCGTGGTCCTGCGCATTTGCAGAAATGCCGAACCCCAGCATCATGAACATTGCCAGCGCTGGAATCCCAATCCATCGAATCATTCGATTCATCTTTCATTTCCCCTTATCAGCAACATACATTTGGATGCCCCATCGCCTGACTGGGTGGCTCGCAAACACCCTTGCCGAAGCAAAGATGCTGGATAAATGAAAATTGCGCTCGATTCGAGCTGGCTTTGCGCAGGTAAGCTTCCGCTTAAGAAGCTAATAATTGATCCGCGTACCAAACGGCCAACCAGCTTGAAGCGACAAAATGAACCTTAAAAGTCTTTTCGATATCTCCCATTCAATCCAAATCCGCCATTCTGATCGCGTGTGCCGCTCACTGACCATTTCGGATTCAGCTTGTATTCCACCTGGATCGCCTGCCGCTGCGTGGACGTGACATCCGTGGCAAACGTCACCAGCAAATTACTCGTCACACGCTGCTGAATAGCCACACGCGCACCGGCGTTCTGCCCATTGTCAGAACCAATGCCCGGATCAATTTGCAGTTGCGATACGCCAGCCAGCTTGGCAATCTTGCCGCTCACCTGGCTGCTGATGCCAGACGCCAACACCGATTGCGCACCCAATGACGTAGTTGGACTCGCCGTGGTGCTCGCCGCTTCTGTCGTTTTACCCAGCGCCACCAGATTAATAATGTCCACCGGCGGCAATGCCGGATCAGAAGTGTAGGTTGTCTGCAAACGGTCCATCGGCCCGCTCAATCCCAGCGTGATGGTGTATTCGTTAATCACCGTTTTCACCTGCACATTCAACACCGGCTCCGTGTGCACAGGATTTACAAAATCAATCGTGCCCTGCTGGATCTCATAACGATTGCTGGCCAGAAAGAATTCACCGCCCGTAAGAGTGGTGCGGCCCAGAATCACCGGCGTAGCCGCTGTGCCGGCAATGCGCAAATTTGCATCGCCACGCACGCTCACCTGGCTACTGCTCAGATTTATCTGGCTCGTCGATTGCACCGCAATATTCAG
>DASZMF010000495.1:0-2563 GCA_035552035.1 Candidatus Angelobacter sp. | reverse complement strand
AATGCCCGCGCCTTCGACTCCAATATCGCTCTGAAGCACTGGTTGCTTGGCGACGAGGGGATAAAGCAACGGGCGGCCAAGGACGGCGTCTGGCTTGGTAAACGCGCCGTTGGGCAACGTGTCGCTGAACCAATCGACGGTGGTGAGATCTTTAGCAGCCAGAGTTACGCCCACGGGCAGGTTAGTCGCGGCTACGACCACCTGAACGGTGGAACCATGCAGTTGCGGGTTTCGATTTAGCCGCCGGTAAAAAAGAAAAGTGATACCGCCGGCTAGGGCTGCCGCAATCACAAATGCCGTTATTAATCGTTGCAGACCCGTAACCCACCTCCAGATAAAATCTCTTAATTAAGGCAATAGCATGACTCCCAACCGATTGGTTGAGAGCCATGCGAAGGCAACACTACGCTTCGAGCTTTGATCCGGCTCCCTGCGCCTCTGCAAAAGCTGCGCAAATCGAGGTAGAGGGCCAAAGCCTTTTTTTGGGGCAAACGCTCGGATAGATCTTGTTCCGTCGCCATGCTTGGCTCCCACCTCAGCACTCAGCTGGGAAAGTAAAGCCAAACATACGCACAAGAACTAGCTGCCATTGACGTACAGGCCCAACTTGGTACCAATCACGCCAAAGTAGCTGTTGAGATTAGTGGCCAGCGTTTGCATGCCGGCAGTGGCTGCCAAGGCAACCAGGGCCAAAACCAGCAGGTATTCCGCCAGTCCTTGTCCACTTTCGTTTTTGTGCAAGCGCGTGAGCGCGTTGAGAGCGAACCTCTTCATTGAATTGTCTCCTCGGAATTTTCGATTTTCATTCCGCTTTGGCGGAAGCGAAGGTAGTGCTGGTTACCTTATAGGCATCTACATGACCAAACTTGCCCGGTTCTGGATTCCGGGCTTGTGAAAGGATTCTCCTGAAAACACGTAGGTTATTGCCGCTCAATTGCCCAACTATCCACTTGCTTCGCCGTTGGCTGTTGAAAAAGGACACCAAGATTATCGAAAGTGAGCACTTTTGGTCTCGAACTTTTCCCAAAACGTGGATACATCCGTTTACACCGCAAGGTCAATTCCCTATTCGCAAGACTTCTCTATTCGCAAGACTTCTCTTTCCGCACCATGAACTGAAAACGCTCCTTCAGCGGCGAGACTAATACCTGGCACACCAGGTAATTTCGCGCGATGAAATCTGCGACCGGGTCATTAACGATCGCTGCTAACGGTGTTCTCGGCCAGGCACTTGCTAACAAGCTGGGAAATCCCGGATCAAACAAAATGGTGCTGCTCGCATGCAACTTGAGCGAATCGATAATTTCCTGCGCTTGTTGCGGCGTGTTCATTCCGGCCTGAAAAAAATCGACGGGCGCTGGACTGTGAGTCGCAGTGAGGTAGTTGTAAATGGGCAGGTAGGGATAAACCAGCAGTTCGCCTTCCGATGCGACATGAGCCTGAACGTATGGGATGGCGGAGTCTTCAGCCGGGGACGACACAACGCCACGGCGGGTTTGAATGTGGTACTGGGCGCCATTCACTCGGAGAAGCAAAGCGAAGCCCATCAGCCCAAAAGCGATGTATACGTATGCAATCAGATACGAACGCATTTTGCTCAACCACGATCGGCTATCTCGCTCCTGCAGTACCCAGGCGAGAACCACATACCAGAGGTTCGCAAGATACATAACGTGAGTGATGTCTGCCCTTACTGCCAGCACTGAAGCCAGCAGACCCGATAGGGCCGCACTCACGATCACGTAATATCCTCGGTTCGAGGAACTCTCACTTTTGGGCTTCTGCCAGGCGGCTTCGTAGAACAGCCAGCCAACAGCGATGAGCGGTAACACAGCGACCATAATTCCAGGCGAGAGCATTACACCTTTGAAAATTCTTGCCCAGAGCGGCCCGTCACGCAAAAGCGCTGTCCGCATGCTGTCAGGCCAATTTTGGCAACCATAGAAAACGCTGTTTACCTTTGCATAGTGATGCAATGGCCACAGCCAGTCCTGTACCATCGCTGCCACGCCGTGCTCTATCCCGAAATAGGCAAACGTCAACATCCAGGGCCAAAGAAATCCTCCCGCAAAAATCACGGCGAGTCTGGAGTTCCACGGCGTTCGCTCGCGGCCGGAAAAGCGCAAGATCAAGTACCCGACCGCGAGTCCAAGGCATAACCCTGCGCCCTTTGATTGCTCAATCAGAGTAGTAATTGCGGCGAGACTTCCACACGCGAACGCCCAGCCTGATTTCTGCGATTCCCACAAACGCAGAGCCGCGTAGATGGCCAAGCTGGCAAATAAAGTGGCGTACCAGTTATGTAGAACCAGGAATCGATAGGGGAAGCTGGTCAGCATGGCTAAAGCCGCCGCCACTAGAGCGATATTGCGGGAGCAGACGCGCCTTGAAATCACGTAAGTGATTGCCGTGCACACCGCGCCAGCGACGGCGATGCTGGTGCGCGCCACGGCGAATGAATCCCCGAAAGCCTTGAACAACGCTGCCACCAGATACGCCGAGCCGGGCGTGTAAAACATAAAGAAATCCCGGTAGGGAACCTGGCCGTGCAGAATGCGCTCGG
>DASZMF010000494.1:0-2478 GCA_035552035.1 Candidatus Angelobacter sp. | reverse complement strand
CTGCATTCCGCGACGCTTGGGATGTGGTTTTACATGATCTTCACCTCAAGAAGACCGCGCCTCCGCAGGACAAGTACAACGCCGCTCAGCAGATTACGTATACGGCGATCATCGTGATGGGCGCTGGATCGATTCTGACTGGGTTAGCCATCTACAAACCGGTGCAACTGTCGTGGCTTGCCGCTTTGTTTGGCGGCTATGCCGGGGCTCGCTTCGTTCATTTCGGGCTAACGGTTGGTTATGTTTTGTTCTTTGTGGTGCATGTGGGCCAGGTGATTCTGGCGGGCTGGAATAATTTTCGCAGCATGGTGATCGGGTATGAGCTGGTGAAAGAAAATGACTAACCGGCGTCCCGAGATCGTTCTGCCCGAAGCAGAGCTGCAACGTTTGCTAAGCGCGAAGACGCGCCGTGGTTTTCTGATCGGCGGATTGGCGGCACTGGGGGCAGCCGGCGGTTATGAGTTTGTCACGTCAGCGGCTAAAGACAGACACACGCCGTGGCCGCAGCGCAATGTGCTTGACTTCAACGCCAAGCTGGCGCATGCCTACTTGAGCGACGGACATTTGATGCCTACTTTTCCGCTCAGCGCGGTGGGAAATCTCAAACCGAACGGCGCTTACGGGCTTGATGACGATGTCAGCGAGTCGGACAAAAACTTGCGGCTGGACGCAGGCGCGGGACAAACCGTGGGGCTGAATCTTTCCGATGTACAAGCGCTGCCGAAGGTGGAGATGATCACCAACTTCTGCTGCATCGAAGGGTGGAACAACGTGGCGCATTGGGGCGGCGCGCGCTTTTCCGATTTCACCCGGAAGTACTTTCCGCCGGGGCGGGCGTTGCCAAAATATGTATACATGTCTACACCGGATGAAGAATATTTTGTCGGTCTTGACATGAAGAGCGCCCTGCATCCGCAGACGCTGCTCGCGTATGAACAGAACGGCAAGCCGTTGCTGCCGGAACATGGCGCGCCGCTTCGCCTGGTGATTCCAGTGAAATATGGCATCAAGAACATCAAACGGATCGGATTGATTCGCTACACGGACAAGAAGCCGGAAGATTATTGGGCCAACTTTGGATACGATTGGTTTGCGGGTCTTTAAATTTGTCTGAAGCCAAGCTCTATTGCGGCACTTCCGGTTTTGCATATCCCAGTTGGAAGCCCAATTTCTATCCGGAGAAATTAGCCAGCGCCAAGTTCCTGAATTTCTACGCAACCCGGCTGAACGCCGTGGAGATCAATTACACGTACCGGCGGATTGCCGCGGCCTCAACGTTTGAGAAATGGATTGCGGCCACGCCCGCTGAGTTTCTCTTCTTGCCTAAAGCGCATATGAAGATTACGCATACGCTCAAGCTGGCGGATGAGCCGGAAACAGAAGCGTTCACGCGCTATTTCCTGGAATCTCTAGAGCCGCTGCGGGCGGCCGGCAAGTTGGGGCCGATTCTGTTTCAACTGCCGCCGTCATTTAAAGCCGATTATGAGCGGCTGGCGAGTTTCTTGCGGCTGCTGCCAAAGAGCATTGAGGCAGCGTTCGAGTTTCGCAATGCGACGTGGTTCGACGAGCGTATCTACAGTTTACTGCGCGAAACCAATACCGGTTTATGCCTGGCCGAGAACGAGAATTTGGAAACACCGCCGGTATTGACGGCTGACTTCGTTTATCTGCGGCTGCGCAAGCCGGACTATTTAGAATCGGAATTGGCCATTGTGGACCAGCGCATCAGGCAATATCTGGCTAATCAGTACCGCACGTTTGCGATCTTCAAGCACGAAGACACGCCGGCCGGCGCGCTGAATGCGGAGAAGCTGCTCAAAACATAAAATCCGATGATAATGAAGCATGGCCAGCCAAACGGAGACTAGGATTCCCTGGTATATCTGGTGCGCGACTTTGGCGGTGACTTCCGTGACTATTGGCGCGCATTGGGACATTTCGTGGCATAAGTCTATCGGCCGCGACACCTTTTGGACTCCGGCGCACATGGCTATTTATTTGTGCGGCGTGTTGGCCGGGATCGCGTTCGGCTATTTAATTCTGTACACCACGTTTGTCAGAACCGCTAAGCTGGCTGACGCTTCCGTGCACGTTTTCGGCTTTCGCGCGCCCTTGGGCGCATTCATCGCATCCTGGGGCGGCGTTGCGATGCTTACGTCGGCGCCGTTTGACAACTGGTGGCACGATGCGTATGGATTGGACGTAAAAATCGTCAGCCCGCCGCACGTGCTGCTGTTCCTGGGCGTTTATGGCGTGGCTTTCGGAACGCTGGTGTTGATCGCGGGCCATATGAACCGTGCCGGCGGCAAAGACAGAGAAGCGCTGCGGCGGCTGTTTCTGTATGTTTGCGGCATCATGCTGACCATGACAATGGTCATTCTGATGGAATATACGGAGCGTTCGGCGCTGCATGGTTCGCTGGTGTATATCCTGATGGCGGCTTTACCGCCGATTATCATGACCTTCGGGTCTCGCGCG
>DASZMF010000493.1:0-5551 GCA_035552035.1 Candidatus Angelobacter sp. | reverse complement strand
GGGTGTGCACTTTGGACCGTTCGGGCTGATCAATCAATTCGCGTTTCCTATTGTTCACCGCATACCAGAGGTGCCTGAAGATGAAGGCACAATGATGCTTCTGGTGGCAACCGAGCGCAGCCGCGAATGGCAAAGCTTCTGGCTGCCGCTGGAAAACAAGCTGTCTCACTGCTGTTCTTTGAATACAGTAGCCTAACCGGGAAATACGGTAGCGCTAACTGGCGCGTGACTGTTCTTTCACGGCGCTTAGAGCGAAGTAGAATGTCGCTCCATGACCGGCGGACTCCCCCCAGACCCGCCCTCCGTGACGCTGTACGATTCTCTGGACAGTTGCCAGCCCGATTCCCGTCCCCGGAAATTCAGCCTCAGAGTGGAGCCTCTGAAACGGCTTAAAGAGCCGGTCTGCCTGGCGCGAGTCAAAGCCTGCGCCATCGTCCCGGACGAAATAAACCGTGCCAATCTGCCGCTTCTCGCAGCCAAACTCAATCCGCGCCTTGGCATGGCCAGAAGTGTATTTCCACGCATTGTTGAAGAGATTTTCCATCACAATCTGCAGCAGCCGCGAATCGCCTTCCACCGCCGGACAGCTTGCAATCACAAACTCCACCTGCCGCGCAGGCTCACGGCTTTGCAGAGTAGAAGCCGTGGTTCTAGCCATTTCAGAAAGGTCCACTCTTCCCGTTTGCATGCCAGTGGTGCTCACGCGCGATAGGTTCAACAGGTCTTCAATCAGCTCAGACATGCGTCGCGAGGAAAGCCGCAGCTGCTTCAGGTAATCGCGCGCTCGATCGTCGAACTTGGATTCGTAGTCGGCGGAAAGCATGTGAACAAAGCCGTTGATCGTCTGTAGTGGCCCGCGCAAGTCGTGTGAGACGGAATAGGAGAACGCTTCCAGCTCATGATTGGCCACGACCAGCTGCTGCGTTCTCTGCTGCACACGTTCTTCCAGTTCGCCCTGGGCGTAGAGCAGCGCCTGGTCGCGGACCTGTATTTGCTGCAGCATTTCATTGAACGCATCTATGAGCAGACCAATCTCGGTCTTGTCGGCAATAGGAGTCGCACGCAGTGAATAGTTCTTTTGTTCAGAAACATTCTGCGCCGTCTCCGCCAGGTTCACGATCGGCCCCACCAGCGCACGACGATACACCGTGGAAATAAGCAGTGCGACGATCAAAGACACCAGCAGCACAATGGCGGCAATCAGGATATAGCGCCAGAACCGGTGGGACAGCGCAGTCATGCTGGAACGGATATAAACCGCGCCAATTTTCTTCCCCTCGAGAATAATGGGGCTTACCAGCAATATTTCATCCGAGCGTGATTCCACCAGCTCATCCGTGTTGGAACGGGTCGTTGCAATGGCCACAGGGCTACTTTTAGCATCACGCACGTAGCGGGCAAATACGTGCCCATCTGAGGCGTAAATTCCGGCAGCCAGTATGTCAGGAAAACTTCTGAGAGCAGAGAGCGTATTTTCCGCGGCCTGCGGATCGTTAAAGGTAAGCGCGGAGGCACTGTTGGCGCCAATGATCTGGGCTTGCGCGGAAAGATTGCGCACCATGGTCTGGCGGAAGGTGAACTGGTCATAGACCAGAAAAGCCATGCTGGCCAGCAGCAGAGCGGAACCGCTCACGAACAGGTTCATCCAGCTAAGCTTGCGCGAAAGAGGAGAGACGCGGGAAGGAGTCGTGCTCATTGGCGCACCTCCCTGTTCCTGCCCTTTACGGAGCTTGCGACCTTCAGCAGCTCAGAGCTGAGCGAAAGCCCGGCAGCTTGCACCGCATCAAGATTCACTTCAAAGCGGACGCGATTGCCAACCAGCGTGAATTGAATCATCCCATCGCGATCAAGAAACCCGGGCATGTCACTCACGGTGAGAAGACCGGCTTTGCTCAATGCCGGAAGAATTTTGCGGACCTGCTTCTCTTCAGAGCGGCTGATGAAGAGCACCTGGCAGCCAGCGGCATCCTGCGTACGATTGATCCGCCGCGCGGCTACTGGCTTTCCTGCAATTTTTTCATCTCGAACCGTTGCATCCAGAACCTGGCCGAAGGGATCGTTACCCATGACGCATATTGTAAATTTATTTGTCTCAGATGAGGTTGGCGCTGCAGGCTCCTTGATGAACTTTCCGAAGTTCAAAAGATAGGCTGCCTTCACCTCATATTCCGTGGCCGGCGTCTGGGCAAAAAGCCCCATGGTGGCCGCGAAAATCAATACGCGCGCCACGCCTTTCACGGTAATGCAGCTTTTAGCGATGGAAATCATTCGTTGACTGGCTATCTTGTCCACGTGATCTTGGCATAGACCGATCTTTTAATTTGCACTAACCCGTTGGGATCGCCACCGTCTTCAGCATGGTGAGGCTGCAGCAGATTTTGCCCGACCACTGAAAAGCGAACATGCTCATTCATACGCCATCCGACCGTTGTGTCAGCGCTTGAGTAGGCGCGCACGCCCTGCCCCGGCAGCGCGCTTACGTAGCGATAAAAAAGATCCAGCGTAAGCGCTTTTGAGATGTCAAAGCCCGACTGCATAAAGACCTGGTGTTGCGGGCTGGAGCCCTGAATTCCCGGGCCTGATCCAATATCGAGCGAATTAGCGGTCTTCTCAATATGCATCACGAGGAATGAGTAAGAGCCGCGCAGCCGCCAGAAGCTGGCCGGACGCCACTCCGGCGCAATCTCGCCGCCGGTGGTGGTGCCCGTAAGGCTGTTGCCGAACTGGGCCGGCAAAAGAAGATGCGGTGGCGCAGCAATATTGTCATTAGCCGGCGGCGGCTGATCTTCAAGAAAGGGGGCGCCAGTTATTTCTTCACTGAAGAGATGGTCATACTGGTTGAAGAACCCGGCCACATCGATATAAAAATTTGGCCGGATGAGCCGCCGATAGCCAGCCTCATATCCCTTGAGTATTTCAGAAACAAAATTTCGGTTGGCATTGAAGCGAGCAAAAAATGGTATGCCGCCTGGGGCGAGGCCCTGAAATCCGCTCAGGAAAAAATCTCTTTCCACATCGGCAGGCGTTCGCACGGCGCGGGTGAATGATGTCCAGATGGTTTGCTTCTCTGAGGGCGTCCACAGCAGGCGGACGCTCGGCTCCAGATCAACGCCGGTGAAATTCGTATGCAGCAGCTTTGTTCCGGCGATGACGGAGAGCTTGTGTGGAACCAGTTCAATTTCATCCTGGATAAACGCTGTGAGCAGCTGGTCTGTGTTGTTCGCCGGATCAAATGTCAGCCCGGTGACAACTTCCAGCTCATCGCCGTCACTGAATCGTGCTCCTGCTCCCACTGAAAGGCGTTGCCGCGCGGGCAGAGGAATGCGCTCAATGAAATCGGCGTCAAAGGTATTCCGGATATCGCCAAAGTTGGATTCATGGCGATTGGTGCGGTCGTAATAAAGCTGTAGCTGGAAGTCCTTGCCATTGTCCAGCTGGCGTTTCCAGTGCGCCATAATGTTTCCGCCGGAAAGGCGCGCATCATTATTGATGGTCTGCGAAAAAGGCGCGGTATAACTGGTGGCCACAACGCTTTCACCGGCCGCTTCGTCATACATATCGCCTTGAAGCGTGAAAGTGTCATGATCATTTTTTTGCCAGTCCATGCGGAAGCCGGCCTGGCCGGCGCGCCAGCCATCAAAGTTCTGCCCATTGCCGTCAAACTCTCCGCTGCGGTTGTAGCCTTTTCCATAGACGCGATACGTGAGGCCTTGTCCGTTGCCAGCGCCGGTACGCAAATTCACAAAGCCTTGCTCGACGTTTCCTCCGCCGACTGATGCCTGCGTGCCCTGCGTATCTTTGCTGTCTTTTGTGATGACGTTGATTACGCCATCAACCGCGTTCGGTCCCCAGATCGTTCCGCCGGGGCCGCGAATGACTTCAATCCGGTCAATGTCATCCATCACCGTGTCTTGCACTTCCCAGTAAGTGCCGGCAAACAGTGTGGTGTAAACCGTGCGCCCGTCAATTAGAACGAGCACTGAGCGAGAGAGGCGGCTGCCAAAACCGCGAATACCAATCGACCACTTATTGCCGTCAATGCGGGCCACTTCCACGCCAGGCGCCAGCCGCAGAGCCTCTGGGATGGTGGTGGCTCCGGAGCGCTCAATGTCGTCATGGGTAATAACAAAGACCGCGGCAGCGATTTTTCTTGCCTCTTCCGGTGCTTTTGACGCCGTGGTGACCTCAATATTGCCCAGCTCTTCCAGGCTGAGCTTTTTTACTGGATTGTCAGCGTCAGCGTTCGGCCCCTGCGCGAACGCAGCAAGGCCCATGCAGGCGAGGAGCAGCGCCAGAAACAGGCATCTGAAGCAGGAACTTACGCAAGTTCGAAAGGACACGGTGGCCAAGGTGCTCCAGTCAAAAGGAAATAATTTAACCTGATTCCAACTAAAGATTCCAGAGCAGACGTCAAAACCAAAGATACGCACAAAAGATACGCACAAAGAACGCATCCCCCGATGCGCTAAATGGGGGAGAACCCGAGCGCAGAGTGAGATGCTGCTTTTTCCAAAATGGGTTGCTTATAAAGCTGCCGGCTCAATATATAATCCAGCCACCAATCGGAGACATATGACAGTGGCCGCCCCAAGGGTCCTCATCATTGATGATGAGCCCGCACATCTCAAGCTGTATTCATGGATACTGGAGCGCGAGGGGTTCCAAGCGACTACAGCCCTGGCCCGCAATGGAGTTGACCTTCCCTCCGGCAGTGAAGAATTTGACCTGACACTGCTTGACTATAATTTGCAGGGAATCACAGCCGTAGATGTCGTCAAAAAGATCCGGAATCAATGGCCGAAAATGCGGATTGTTGTTCTCTCTGACATGATGTGGATTCCAGATGATATGGCGCCGCTGGCCAACGGATTTATCCGCAAAGGCGAACCGCAATTACTGGTTGAGAAGCTTACGGAAATGACCCGACCGGGCGCAGAACCCGCCTAGCACAGCTTTAGAAAAATTGACGATTCAAGACTTGTTGACGGCATATCGCTCTATTTAGCGTAGTACTTTTTCCATGGAGATCAACAACGTGGCAGCGGGATTTGCCATCTAATTCGGGATGTCGGACGGACAGGAAAAAGCGCTGCCGGTGAGTTCGTCAGAACCTCCGGTATTTTGCCAACAGCAGGAATCGCTGTTTCGTGAAGTCATTCAGTTGCTGGAAAATAATCACGTGCCCTTTGTGATTTCAGGAGCTTTTGCGCTGCATGAGCACACGGGCATATGGCGCGACACAAAAGACCTGGACCTGTTTTTGCCGGCGCAGGAAGTGGGGCACGCGCTGCATCTGCTGGAGAAGCATGGCTTCGACACTGAAGTACTGGATTCGGTGTGGCTGGCCAAGGCCAAGCGCGACGGCTTTTTTGTGGACATGATTACGGGCATGAGTAATGCCGTGCTGCGCGTGGACTATTCATGGATCAGACACGCCAGCAGATCTGAGGTGTTTGGCATGTCTGTGCGGGTGCTGGCGCCTGAAGAATTGATTGCTTCCAAGATATTTGTCACGCGGCGCGAGCGCTTTGACGGCGCTGACATCTGCCAT